>JAITPP010000207.1 GCA_031289385.1 Prevotellaceae bacterium
AAAGTCGGCGTTTGTTGCGGCAAAATAAATTCCTTTTGTTTCCTGCGCTATTGTTTTTAATATTGTTTCGTCTAATCGGGTAATAACCATATCGCCGTTTTTATCTTTCAAAAAATTTCCATCGGGCAGTTTTATCGGCGAGCCTTTTGTTGAGCCAATTCCTACCGTATGTATTATAACTCCGTTGCTTGCTGCATTGTGCGCTGCTTCAACGCTTCCTTCTTCGTGGTCTTCGCCGTCTGAAATTATTATTATCGCTCGGCTTTTTTCGCTTTTATCGGTAAACGATTGCATCGCCAAAGTTATTGCTTTTGAAATATTTGTGCCTTGCACGGGAACAATTCCCGGATTTATTGATTTCAAAAATATTTTTGCCGAAACATAATCGCTTGTAATAGGCAACTGAACAAAGGCATCGCCTGCAAAAACAATAAGTCCTATTCTGTCGTTTTTCAGCCGTTCAACCAAGTGCGATATTGCAAGTTTTGCTCTTTCTAACCTTGTAGGTTGAAAATCCTGCGCCAGCATGCTGTTCGATACATCAAGCAAAATCATAACTTCGCTGCCTCTGCCTGTTTCTTCTTTTTTTACTTTTGCTCCTGTTTGCGGGCGTGCCAATGCTACGATTATGCAAAATATTGTTGCGCAACACAAAATTATTTTAATCCATCCTCTGCGCCGCGAAACGTCGGGCATTAGTTGTGCTATTAATTTTATGTCGCCTATTTTTGCAAGCAACTGGCGTTTGCGCATTGCAGATATTGCGTAAATGATAATCAACAAAGGGATTATCAACAATAAAAGTAAGTATTCTGACTGTGCAAATCTAAACATATTATGGTAAAATCTTCAAAATAAATAAACGTAATAATATTCCTAATAATAAAAGTCCAAGCCCGATTATTGCAAACGGTACATATTCTTCATTATAAACATTAAATGAATCGATGGAGGTTTTTGTTTTTTCCATCTTATTAATTTCCTGATATATTTCCTGCAATTTTGTGTTGCTTGTTGCGCGAAAATATTTTCCATCCGTTTTGTTGGATATTTCTGTCAGCAATGCTTCGTCAATTTCAACAGGCATATTTTCAAATTTCATACCGAATGGCGTGTTTACGGGATATGGCGCAGTTCCGTTTTGTCCAACACCTATTGTATAAACTCTGATTTTGTATTGTGCTGCCATTTCGGCTGCCATCATAGGTGCAATTTCGCCTCTATTGTTCATACCGTCTGTAAGCAAAATTATTATGCGGCTTTTGGCTTTGCTGTCTTTCTGTCGCGCTACGGCTGTTGCCAATCCGTTGCCTATTGCCGTTCCGTCTTCAATCATATCAGTACTAACAACGCTAAGCAAATTTATTAATGTTGCCTTATCGGTTGTGAGCGGGCATTGTGTAAAACTTTCGCCTGCAAAAATTACCAATCCCATACGATCTGATACTCTTTCGGATATAAATTGTGTTGCAATAGTTTTTGCTGCGCCAATTCTGTCGGGTTTAAAATCGCGTGCCAGCATACTTCCCGAAACATCAAGCGCAAGCACAATGTCTATGCCTTCGGTGTCGATTGTTTCCGATTTGGTTGAAGAGCGAGGACGCGCCGCCGCCAAAATTATTGCCGCCATTGCAATACACATCAACGCAAAAGGAATATGCTGCAAATAGTAACGCAAGCCTTTTTTTGCACCCGAAAATCCTGATATTGTAGATATTTGCAATGACGTTTTGGTGCGCGAAACTTTAAATATGTACCACACAATTACAGGCGCAATCAACAAAAGCAGATATAACATTTTAGGATATTCAAAACTATTCATTTGTGTTTTCCTCCTTAATTTTTTCGTCGATAATTTGCAGCTCGGCGGTTTGTTCTTCTTGTATTTCTTCTTGTTGCGGCTGTGTGCTTGTTACAAATTCGTATGCCGTATTAAATGATGTTTCGTTTTCGTCGGGCGTGGATTGATATTTTGCAAATTTTACCAAGTCGGACGTATAAAACATTTCGCGTAATTTATCGAACGAATATAATTTGTCGATTTTATTTTTCTTAATATCGGCAAGTATTTCGTCGGATGTTTTCTCCATTGCTGCTATCGAAAATCTGTCTTCGATATATATTCTTATTATATCGGTAATTCGCGTGTAATACAGTTTTACTTTTCCCTGTTGCCACAATTTTTCTGTTTTCAGCAAACTCAATTCTTTGAATGCCAAAACGTGCGGAGGAATTTTCGGTTTTGCTTTTCCGAAAAGCGGTTGTTTGTTTTTCCACCTTCTATACAAAATTATTCCTGCAATTATGATAACAGTAGCTGCAACTATAATAAAAACCCACAGCAAAACTTCGTCTAACATAATTGGGTATCGTATTTGTTCTTTTATGTCGAACATTTTGTAAGTGAGCGTATCAACGGGAATTGTATTTACATGAAACTGTACAATATTTGACACTAACGTATCGGGGCTTTCAAAATCGTCGGGTTTTTCCACTATAATCGGAAACATTATAAAATAATGTCCGCTGTCGAACGAAGTTATTATGTATTTTTTTACATATTCCGAAATTGTGTTTTCGGTGCGAATGGTATCAATTTTCAGTTCGCGCACAAGTTCAACTCCGGGAACGACAGTGTCTTTAAGTTCGGGAAAACTCGCAATAAGTCGCGGATTAAATTTATATTTTACGCTTAATGTGATATGGTCGCCAATAAGTATTGTGTCTTTGTCTATCGAAAGTTCAAAGCCTTTCACTTCTTGCGAAAAACTGTTTGCACAAGTAAGCAAACAACATAAAAATACAATATATTTTATTCGTTTTATCATCTTTTTTTGAATAATTGCATTAATGGTTTCACGTAATCTTCGTCGGTACTGATGCTAACGTTATCAACTCTGCATTTTGAAAGTGTGTATTTCAGATTTTCGTTCATTTTTTCCATCCATTCGGTATAATTATTTCGTACCGATTTGAGTGATGTATCAACAAATGTAATTTTTCCTGTTTCAGCATCTTTCAAGCGTATGATTCCTACGTTTGGCATTTTTTCTTCGCGTTTGTCGTAAATTCTTATTGCTGCTATATCGTGTTTATTGCCTGCAATTTTCAGCGCATCTTCAAAATTCGGTTGAACGCTTTGTGTGTTCACATCAAGCATATCCGAAAGTATAAATGCGGTACACGATTTTTTTATTGCGTTTGTAAGAAATCGTAATGCTTCCGAAATATTTGTTTTGTTGTTTTCGGGCTTGAACTCAATAAGTTCGCGTATTATGCGCAATGTGTGGGCGCGTCCTTTTTTGGGCGGTATAAATTTTTCTATTTTATCGCTAAAAAATATTACGCCTACTTTGTCGTTATTTAATCCTGCCGAAAACGAAAGCACTGCTGCTATTTCGGTAACCAAATCTTTTTTAAGTTTGTTTGTTGTGCCAAACATTCTCGAACCGCTTACATCCACAAGCAACATCACGGTAAGTTCGCGTTCTTCTTCGTAAATTTTCACAAACGGAGTATTAAAACGCGCGGTAACATTCCAGTCTATCGTTCTAATATCATCGCCATACTGATATTCGCGAACTTCGCTAAACGTCATACCTCGCCCTTTGAACGCACTGTGATATTCGCCCGCAAAAATCTGATGCGATAATCCTCGTGTTTTAATTTCAATTCTTCTGACTGTTTTCAGTAGTTCTGTTGTTTCCATCAAACAAATTTAATTTTGTATTTCCAAAACAAATATAATTTTATGGTACTTCTACCACGTTTAATATTTGTGTAATAATATCTTCGGAAGTAATATTTTCCGCCTCAGCCTCGTAAGTCAATCCTATACGATGACGCAAAACATCGTAGCATACTGCGCGAACATCTTCGGGTATTACGTATCCTCTGCGTTTAATGAATGCGTAGGCTTTTGCCGCCATCGACAGGCAAATGCTGGCACGTGGCGAGCCGCCGTACGAAATCATGTTTGTAAGGCTTCCTATTCCGTAATCGTTGGGCGTGCGTGTTGCAAATACAATATCTACAATGTATCGCTCAATTTTTTCGTCCATATACACATCGCGAACAACGCTGCGTGCGCGAGTAATATCTTCGGGTTTCAGCACCTGCGAAGATTTAGGAAATTCACCGCTTATGTTCTGTCGAATTATCAGTTTTTCCTCTTCTTTTTTAGGATATGATATCACAACTTTAAGCATAAACCTGTCCACCTGCGCTTCGGGCAGCGGATATGTTCCTTCTTGCTCAATCGGATTTTGTGTTGCCAATACCAAAAACGGTTCGGGAAGTTTAAATGTTTCGTTGCCAATAGTAATTTGGCGTTCCTGCATTGCTTCAAGCAAGGCACTTTGTACCTTTGCCGGCGAACGGTTTATTTCATCGGCAAGAATAAAGTTTGCAAAAATAGGACCTCTGCGCACTTGAAATGTTTCGTTCTTCTGACTGTAAATCTGCGTGCCAATAAGGTCGGCAGGCAACAAGTCGGGAGTAAACTGAATACGATTAAATTTGGCATCAACAATACTTGCAAGTGTATTTATTGCAAGTGTTTTAGCAAGCCCCGGCACACCTTCCAAAAGAATATGTCCGTTAGACAGCAAGCCTATCAAAAGACTTTCTATCAAATGTTTTTGTCCTACAATCACCTTGTTCATTTCGATATTTACTATATCTACAAAGGCGCTTTCGTGTTGAATTTTTTCGTTTAATTCTTTAATATTGATTTCGCTCATATTATATAAAAGTTTTAGCGTTTTTTATTCTGGTGCGCAAAGGTGATATTTTTTTACAAAATATAGTTTTAATAAATGTTAATATAGCAAAAATAGTGTAATGATTTATAAACAAACGCTAATAATTACGATATAAACGTTATAATTATCTTTTTTATATCACTTTTTAAAGACATTTTTGGCAAATAATTTCGTATTTTCATACTTCGTTTATTTATCGCCGTACCACGTGTTTTTCCAAAATCAACAAAAATATTCACTAAATACTAAACAAACCGAAACTTTCGTCAAATCAAATTATTTTACTAACTTTGCAGCCTTAAACATAAAATTATAAAATAATATGGCAAAATTACGTAATCTTAAAAAGGATATTGATTATTTGGTAAGCGAAGTTTTAAGCGATTGTTATACTCTGGCTTATTTGTATCCCGATAAAAAAGAAGGTGCAATGGAAATTATCAACAATGCGGTTGAGTTTAGAAACCAACTGTTTGAAAGAGTTAATCAGCCAGATGGCAAAGATGACAAAAAACTTGTAAAAACGCATTACAAAAACGTTATCAACGATTTACTTGTAAACGTTGATGGATTTTTTAAAAAAATCAGCGAATTGACAAAAAAATAATTTTTTTGAAATAATATTTGCGATTTATAAAAATTTATTACCTTTGCAGCCCAAAATCAGAGCAACCTCTTATTTTAGTTCGATAATGTTGCCTGTATAAACAAAAAAATATAAAGAAATGGACTTAATAAAAGTTGCCGAACAGGCATTTGCAAACGAACAAACAAAGGAATTTCCCGCATTTAAAGCAGGCGATACCGTTACTGTTACTTATAAAATTAAAGAAGGTAACAAAGAAAGACTTCAAAATTTTCGCGGAGTTGTAATACAAGTGAAAAAAGGAAGCGCCAGAACATTTACCGTTCGTAAAATTTCGGACGGCGTAGGAGTAGAGCGTATTTTCCCGATAACCTCTCCTTTTATTGAAAATATTGAAGTGAACAAATACGCAAAAGTGCGCAGAGCAAGAATTTACTATTTGCGTAAACTTACAGGTAAGAAAGCGCGTTTAAAAGAAAAACGTTTTGTATCGTCAAATTCGGCGGAAAAATAAAACGTATTTAGGTTTATCTGGCTCCGTGGCTCAACTGAATAGAGCATCTGACTACGGATCAGAAGGTTGGGGGTTTGAATCCCTTCGGGGTCACAAAACTGAAAAGAGGTTGCCATTGATTTGGGCAACCTTTTTTATTAAAGAAAAAGAGTATTCCGTAATTCCGTATTTAGTCGTTGGTATTTAGTCGTTGGTCGTTAGTATTTAGTCGTTGGTATTTAGTATTTAGTCGTTGGTATTTAGTATTTAGTCGTTGGTATTTAGTATTTAGTATTTAGTCGTTGGTATTTAGTATTTAGTATTTAGTATTTAGTCGTTGGTATTTGGTATTTAGTCGTTGGTTGTTGGTTGTTGGTATTTAGTAGTTAGTATTTAGGTTAGTGAAATTAAAGAATTGGTTATTAAAAAAGCACGCGGATTAAGCGTGTTTTCACAGATAAAAACAAATAATTTACATATCTGTACCAACCAAATACTAATGACTAAATACCAATGACTAAATACCAACGACTAAATACTAATGACTAAATACCAACGACTAAATACCAACGACTAAATACCAACGACTAAATACCAACGACTAAATACCAACGACTAAATACTAACGACTAAATACCAACGACTAAATACTAACGACTAAATACCAACGACTAAATACTAACGACTAAATACCAATGACTAAATACTAACGACTAAATACTAAATACCAACGATAAAAAAATCCACATACAAAATTGTATGCGGATTTTTTTTGGGGGTTACATTTGGTTTGTTGTTTTGTATTTGATTTTGTTTTATTTTATTTATCTCAATGCTGCCTGTGCTGCTGCCAAACGTGCAATAGGCACGCGGAACGGCGAGCAACTTACATAATTTAATCCTATGCGATGACAAAATTCAACCGACGATGGTTCGCCGCCATGTTCGCCGCAAATACCTACTTTCAATTCGGGACGTACGCTGCGTCCTTTTTCTGTTGCCATTTGCACCAATTGTCCCACACCATTTTGATCGAGAACTTGGAACGGATCAACTTTCAAAATTTTCTTTTCTAAATAAATAGGTAAGAATGAGGCTATATCGTCGCGACTGTAACCGAATGTCATTTGTGTAAGGTCGTTTGTTCCGAATGAGAAAAATTCGGCTTTGCTTGCTATACGGTTTGCTGTGAGCGCTGCGCGTGGTATTTCAATCATCGTTCCTACTTTATATTCTATTGTTTTGCCTGTTTCTGCAAATAATTTTTCGGCTGTTGTGCGAATAATTTTTTCTTGTTCGGCAAATTCATACAGAATACCTGTAAGCGGAACCATAATTTCGGGTATTGCCGTGATTCCTTCTTTTTGCAATTCCAATGCTGCGCCAAGTATTGCGCGTGTTTGCATTTCGGTAATTTCGGGATATGTATTTCCCAAGCGGCAACCGCGATGTCCGAGCATTGGATTGGCTTCGTGAAGTGCATTTACTCGTTGTTGTATTTTTTTGAGTGATACGCCCATTGCATCTGCCATTTCTTGTTGTCCTTTTTCGTCGTGGGGAACAAATTCGTGCAACGGCGGATCGAGCAAACGAACAGTTACGGGAAGATCGTGCATTGCTGCAAAAATTCCTTTAAAGTCGGCTTGTTGATATGGTAATATTTTTTCAAGTGCTTTACGCCGTCCATCGGCATCTTCTGCCAAAATCATTTCGCGCATTGCTACTATTTTTTCTTCTTCAAAAAACATGTGTTCGGTACGGCAAAGTCCTATGCCTACTGCTCCGAATTTACGTGCAACGGCGGCATCGTGAGGAGTGTCGGCATTTGTTCGTACACTCAAACGTGTATATTTATCGGCTAATGCCATCAGTTCTTCAAAATCGGCATACAATTCGGCTTCTTTTGTTTTTACCGAGCCGAGATAAATATCGCCTGTCGAGCCGTTTATAGAAATAGCATCGCCTTCTTTCAAAACTATGTTATCAATTTCCATAGTTTTTTCTTTATAATCAATTTTAAGCATTCCTGCTCCCGACACACAGCATTTACCCATTCCGCGTGCAACAACAGCGGCGTGTGATGTCATTCCGCCACGTGCCGTAAGAATTCCTTGTGCTGCTGCCATACCTGCCAAATCTTCGGGCGATGTTTCGATACGAACCATTATAACTTTTTCGCCGCGTGCTGCCCATTCTGCCGCATCGTCGGCGTTGAATACTATTTTGCCTGATGCTGCTCCGGGTGATGCTGCCAATCCTTTTGCTATAACTTTTGCATTTTTCATGGCTTCGTTCTTAAAAATGGGGTGAAGAAGTTCGTCGAGTTTATTGGGTTCGCAACGCAAAATTGCTGTTTGTTCGTCTATTATTCGTTGGTGCAGCATATCCATCGCTATTTTCACCATTGCTGCGCCTGTGCGTTTGCCGTTACGTGTTTGCAAAAACCATAATTTACCTTCCTGTACGGTAAATTCCATATCTTGCATATCTTTATAGTGATTTTCGAGTTTTGTTTGCAGCGCATTTAATTCTGTATATATTTCGGGCATTGATTCTTCCATTGATGGATATTTTGATAATCTGTCGCTTTCCGAAACGCCTGCAAGTTTTGCCCAACGCAAAGAGCCTTCTTTGGTAATTTGCTGTGGCGTGCGAATTCCTGCAACAACATCTTCGCCTTGTGCATTTATAAGATATTCGCCTACAAAAATATCTTCGCCCGTAGCGGCATCGCGGCTGAACGCTACGCCCGTAGCCGAAGTTTCGCCCATGTTTCCGAATACCATTGCCTGTACGTTAACGGCTGTTCCCCATTCTGCCGGAATTCCATCCATTTTACGATACAGAATGGCGCGATCGTTCATCCAACTGTCGAACACAGCGCAAATTGCACCCCAAAGTTGTTCGTATGAATCTTCGGGAAAATCTTTGCCTGTTTGTTTTTTTACCGCTTCTTTGAATTGTTTTACAAGTTCTTGTAAATCGGCAACCGAAAGTTCGGTATCAAGTTTAACTCCTTTTTCTTCTTTTATTTTTTCAATAATTTGTTCGAAAGGATCGATATCGTTTTTGTTTACAGGTTTCATGCCAAGTACAACGTCGCCGTACATTTGTACAAATCGGCGATACGAATCCCACGCAAATCGTGCATTTCCTGTTTTGAGGGCAAGTCCTTCAACAACTTTATCGTTTAAGCCGAGATTAAGAATAGTGTCCATCATACCGGGCATAGATGCACGCGCACCCGAACGTACCGAAACTAAAAGAGGATTTTCGATGTCGCCGAATTTTGATTTCATCAATTCTTCAACGCCCTTAATTGCATTTTCCACATCGGTTTTAAGTGCGTTTACAACTTCGTCTTTACCAACAATATAGTATTCGTTGCAAGTTTCGGTTGTAATAGTAAATCCGGGAGGAACGGGTACGCCTATAAGATTCATTTCAGCAAGGTTAGCACCTTTTCCGCCCAATAAATTTTTCATGTCTGCTTTGCCTTCGGCTTTGCCGTTACCGAAAGTATAAACACGCTTTTTTTCTGCCATATTTTAAGATTTTATTAAATTTATATTTGTTTTAACACTGTAAAAAGTTTGCAAAGGTATAAAAATAAATTAAATCATATAAAAAATTTAAAAATAATTTTTTAGTCGGAAGTTTGGGAAGTTGTAAGTCATAAGTCATAAGTCGTAAGTTGTAAGTCATAAGTTGTAAGTATTCTGTATTTAGTATTTAGTATTTAGTATTTAGTATTTAGTATTCAGTTGTTGGTGTTTGGTATTTATATCAATAAATATTCACTATTAACTTCTCTAGCTTCTTTTAACTTCTCTAACTTCTGAACTGTGATTTTAGCATGATTATTTTGATTTTTATGATTTGTTTTTTAATCATATTTTCATATTACATAAATTCTATTAAAATAAAAATAATTTAAAAATCAACTTTTGCAAGTTCTTTTGCAGTCCGTTAGGATTGCATTGCTCGGTAGAAAATATTGCCTCTCTTTATCTACATTTCGTAGGAATGTAACCATAATAAACATCGTTTTTTGGTAGCATTCCTAACAGAATGAAAATAATCAAAGCATTGATATATATTAACTTATAAGATATTGCCTTTGAGTATAATATTTGTTTTCAGATAATTATACAATATTCAAAAGTTGAGTAAAAAAACATCTTAACAAGTTTCATTTTTGACATATATATTTATCTTGTTATCATGTACATTAACCTAATTGTGCGGGTAATTTAATTATATATCGAAAATTTTTACTTAACTTTGCATAAAATAAATAAATGTATTCTTAATAGAAATTTAAATAAAAAATCCAATGGAACAGAAAAAAAATGAATTAAATATCGAACTTGACGAAAAGGTTGCGCAAGGCACATACTCAAATTTGGCTGTTATTACACATTCTTCGTCGGAATTTATTCTTGATTTTATACGCATAATGCCGGGCTTGCCAAAGGCTCAGGTGCAAAGCCGTATAATTCTTACGCCCGAACATGCAAAACGCTTGTTGCTTGCTTTGCAGGACAATATCGCAAAGTTTGAAAACAGAAACGGGCAAATAAAATTTGATAACAACGAAACGCCTGTAATTCCTATGAAATTTAGCGGCGGAAACGTTCAAGCATAAAAATTACAACAACAAATATCATCATAATGAATAAACTTTTTATTGTCGGTTTGTGCTTATTGTTAGCGTTGTTTGACAACAATTTATCGGCGCAAAACCTGAAAATAGTTTCGGGAAACGTTGATACCGCACGCAGTCAGCGTCATTATTTCAAAGGAATAACCGATAAAGATGCCAAAATTTTTGTTGGCGGAAAAGAATTTCCTGTATATTGGACAGGTGCATTTGCCGCCGAAACAGAATTGAAAGAAGGCGATAATCAAATAGAAATAATTTCGCAACGCGGCGCAGAACAAACAAAAGAAACTGTTAATATATTTTACAAAACACGCCAAGCAGTTTCGGCTACCGAAGGTTTTGCAATAGAAAATATTGAGATATTGCCGTCAAACGACGATATGATTGTTACAGCAGGCGACGTAATTAAAATACGAGTAAAAGCAACGCCAAATTGCAATGTAACATGGCTGAACAATATAAAACTGTACGAATTGCCTGTTGCCGAAACCAACGGAATTGCAGGAATTTATCAATCATCGTACACGGTTAAAGACGGCGACAAAAACTTAAAGAAACCCATACAGGTAACGCTTAGCAACGGAAAAAAATCAATAAAAAAAGAAATAAAAAATAAAATCAGTTTTATTGATAAATACGCCGATGCAATAATGTTGCGCACAAAAGGTGATTTCCCTTATCTCAACTACGGCTTGGGAACTGACAGACTTGGAGGCTCTAAAATATCGCATATCACAGCAGGAATAACACTGCAAGCGGTAGGAAAAATAGGCGAATTATACAAAGTGCAGTTGAGTAAAAATTATCAGGCATGGATTCCCGAAAGTTGCGTTGATGTTGTAAGCAGCGGAACGTTCAAACCCGAATCGCTTGTAAGTTCGTGGAGTGCAAGCGGCAATAAAGCAAACAAATGCGATGTATTAAGCGTTTCGCTTACCGATAAACTTCCGTTCAGAACATTTCACGAAATAAATCCATCGCGAATAGTGATAGATATTTTTGGCGCAATAGCAAACACATCATGGATTACACAATATCCCGAAACATTATCGGAAATAAAAAATCTTACATACGAACAAATTGAAGATGATATTTTTCGCATTGTTATTGAACTTGCGCACAATCATTGGGGACATAAAATAGAATATCGCGGCAATAATTTAGTAATAAGCATTAAACATCAGCCGAAACTTGAACTCGAAGGTTTGAAAATTGCTATTGATGCAGGACACGGCGGCTCAAACATCGGCGCACGCGGAACAACAGGCAGCATAGAAAAAAATATAACGTTTAAAATGGCAAAAATATTGCAGGCGAAACTCGAAGAAAAAGGCGTAATTGTAAGCCTTACGCGCAACGAAGATGTTGATGTAAGCATGTCGGAACGGCTGATGATATTGCGAAAAGCAAATCCCGATTTGCTTGTTTCAATTCATTGCAACGCAGGCGGCTCGCCCTTTACGGGAAAAGGAACAAGCACATACTACCGCCACATAGGATTTCGTCCGCTATCAACGGCAATTCTGAAACGCTTGCTCGAACTGGATGTTAATAATTTTGGAAATGTAGGAAGTTTTAATTTTACACTCA
>JAITPP010000306.1 GCA_031289385.1 Prevotellaceae bacterium
GTTGTATGTTAAATTCCAATCCGAAATCAAAATCGGCTTTCCATTTACATTCAGGCTCTGTCGGTATATTTCCTTGTTCCTGTGCTACCGCATCATTCCATTTTATGTTTTTGTTTACCACGCCTGCGCTCAATCCCAACGATAAGCGTGTTTTTTTATTCTTTAAAAAAATATGATACGAGTATGTAAATTTACATTGTATATCATGTTCAAATCCCAATTTGTCTTTTAAAATTACCATTCCAAGTCCGAATTTGCATGATGGAACATATCCGTTTGCCGATACAAGCACAGTTTGAGGCGCACCGCACCAATCTTGCCATTGATCGCGCCAATGCCCAAAAATATTAATATCTTTCGATATTTCTGCCGATGCAGGGTTGTATAATGAGCGATTAAATATGTGCTGGCTCATTTGTATATCCGTTTGGCTTTGCGCCAACGCCGGAAATAGCGATATCAATAATACTATCATTACTTTACTTTTCATAGTTCTTTCCTCTTTAATTTGATTTATAATAATTTTTTATGCCGTTATTTGCTACGCATGGCTATGCCTTGTCTTTCTAAGACATATTTTGTTTCAGACTGAGATTTTTCTCATTCTTAACGTTGTATTTTAATGATGGCTCTAATGTTTATGTTGTGCTACGCCAAAATAAAGTGTAAAAACTTATAAACTATATTTTATGGCTTCGCATAACAAGAAAATATTGTAAACTTTCGTTTCTTTTTTTTGATTTTTAACAAGAATTTTTACGAGTAAATTTCTCTTTTTTTGATATGATTATCAGAGATTATGTAAAACAAAAGATTTAATTGTTTTAAGTTTACGGGTGCAAAGTAAATGATTATTTCGCACATAGACTAATTTTTAAAACCGATTAACTTTTAAAACTCGTGTATCCCTTTATTTACCGTAATTTTAGAATTGCCGAATGTAAAATTCAGTTAAAAAACAGTGCATTTTTAAATGGATTTTTAATGAAAACAAAAAAATCAAATTTATTCGCAGTCTTCGTGATGTTTTTGAGTTTTTTCAGTTCCCGAAACTGTAATTACAATCTCGCCTTTGGGTGGTTTTTCTGAAAAATGTTCGATTAATTGCTGCAATGTTCCGCGAATATTTTCTTCATGCAGTTTTGTTATTTCGCGCGATACGCAGGCTTTTCTACTGTTTCCGAAAACTTCGGCAAACTGCAACAATGTTTTTGCCAACCTAAACGGCGATTCGTAAAAAACCATTGTGCGCTCTTCGTTTGCAAGTTGTTCCAAACGTTTTTGCCGTCCTTTTTTTTGAGGTAAAAATCCTTCAAACACAAATTTATCGCAAGGCAAGCCTGAATTTACAAGCGCAGGCACAAATGCAGTTGCACCGGGCAAACATTCCACTTCAATATTATTTTCAATACAAGTGCGCACAAGCAAAAATCCGGGGTCAGAAATTCCGGGAGTTCCTGCATCCGAAACCAAAGCCACGCTTTGTCCTTCGGCAATACGTTGTGTAATTTGTTCAACCGTTTTATGTTCGTTGAATTTATGATGCGAAAACATTTTTTTTTCGATGCCGTAATGTTTGAGCAAAAACGAGGTTGTGCGTGTATCTTCGGCAAGAATTATATCAACTTCGGTAAGAATTTTTACGGCGCGAAAAGTTATATCGCCCAAATTTCCTATCGGCGTGGGAATAAGATACAGCTTAGGCTGAACAGTGTTGTTTGCATTATTTTGTTTTACATTCTTGCCGTTTTGCATTTTATCTGAAATTTAATTTTTCTACATAAATCGGCGGCGAACGAGTGTCATAAAATGTTTTGCAACAGGATTACTTGACGACCACGAAAAATGTTCCTGTATATAAATCATCGCATCTTCAAACGAGTTCATTACATTTATTACGTCGATTGTGGTATTAAATTTTTGGGAATTTCCGCCGAATAATTCTTTCGAAAACAAAAATTTATCGTTCAAACCTATTCCCTTGCTCAAATTTTCGATAGGAGTAAGTAAAACATCGTCTTTTTCGTTGAAATCGTCCGATAAAAAACGTTTGGATTTTTGCAGCGATTCGCCTAAAACAACGGTGCGGGTTGGTGTAGAATCTGTATCGGTGTGCGCAACTACGATTGTCGGTTGTTCTTGTTTTTGCTCAGGTTTTACCGTATTCAATACTATTTCTACTTGTTTTTCGACTTCCGTTTTTTCCTGTTTTTCGGTTTCGATTTTTTCTTCTTTTTTCTCAATTACGACTTCGGTTTTTTCGCAATCGGGCATTTCGCTAACAGGCTTCACACATAAACTTTCGTAAATATGCGCAAGATAATCTTTAACAATTTTTCGTTCTATTTCGGAAACGTTTTCAAGGCTTTTCCAATTTTCAACAATTTCTTTTATTCGAGAAATTTCCGATAAAGTTTTTTCGATATAATTCATAATTTATAAATTTTAAGTCAGCCCAAAAATAATTTGTTCACAACTTTTCTATATTTTTGTCTGCAGTGTTTGATGTTTTTAATAATTTTGTTTGCAAATAATCGCACAAAAGTAATCAAATGTTTTTAGAAAATACAAATACTACCGGACGAATTGAAATTATAGTAGGTTCGATGTTTTCGGGTAAAACCGAAGAACTTATACGTCGCCTTAAACGCGCACGAATTGCAAATCAGAAAGTTGAGATTTTTAAACCGCAAATTGACGTAAGATATTCGGAAGACAAAGTAGTGTCGCACGATGCCAACGAAATTCCATCAACGCCTGTAACTTCATCAGGAAATATTCTTTTGTATTGCACAGATGTTGAAGTTGTTGGAATTGATGAAGCGCAATTTTTCGATATGGGTTTGGTTGATGTTTGCAATAAATTGGCTAATCGCGGAATTCGCGTTATTGTTGCAGGTTTGGATATGGATTATTTGGGAAATCCTTTCGGACCAATTCCAAATTTACTTGCAACAGCCGAATATGTAACCAAAGTACACGCAATTTGTCAGCGTTGCGGCGGGCTTGCACATCATTCGCATCGGCTTATTTCTAACGAAAAACTTGTTGTGCTTGGCGAGCAGGATTTGTACGAGCCGCTTTGCCGATACTGTTATAATCAAGAACGAAATACAAAAAAATGAACATTAATTTCATACTAAATAAAAAATTTTTACCATTTATTTATAACACAATTATTATTTATAAAATTCAATAATCAACTATGCAATTTACAATTACACAAGGAATTAACAACTGTACGTTAATCAACAGCAACGTAAATAAAAATTTTGATTTAACCACTGCTGTAAAAATTTTTAAACATTTTCCGAAAAACAAAAAACAAACAATAATTTTATCGGATTTAAATTTGATAACCGATGAAATTAATAACGAAAAAAACAAAATTCGATTTATTGCAATCGGCAAAAACAATAAAATAAAAACCAATATCAATATAGATTTTTATGATAATGTTGCCGATTTGATAAAAAAAATTGATACAAAAAAACCATATACCGATGGGATTTTTTTTAATAACGAAAATATTTTAATTGCAGGAAATTCAGAACTGACACCAATTACAGAACGTTTGGAATTAAAATCGCGACAAACAAAATTTGAAATTAATCTTGATTCGTTGGCTTACAATATCAATTATTTTCGCAAAAAACTTAAATCCGAAACCAAAATGATGTGTTTGGTAAAAGCAAATTCATACGGAATCGGCGATTATGAAGTAGCCTGTCTGATGCAAATGATAGGCGTTGATTATCTTGGAGTTGCAGCAACCGACGAAGGCGTTGTATTGAGAAAATCGGGAATAACGCTACCAATAATTGTTCTCACGCCCGAAATTGACAATCTGGAAATGATGATTAGATATAATCTTGAACCCGAAATTCATAATTTCCGCTCGCTGCAAGCCTTTGATGCCGCATGTAAGAAACTCGGAAAACGCGAATATCCAATTCACATAAAGATAAACAGCGGAATGAATCGGCAAGGTTTTTTAGCCGAGCAGGCAAACGAATTAATTGCCGCGCTTACAAAACTTAAACATGTAAAAGTTTGCTCGATATTTACGCATCTCGCCACAGCCGACAAATACGCGCTCGAACAACTAAAACGCTTTGATGCGATAAGCGCAAAACTTAAATCGGCGTTCACACATAAAATTATGAGGCACGCATTAAATTCTATCGGAATCGAAAAATTTCCCGAATATCAGTTTGATATGGTGCGACTTGGAATTGGAATGTACGGAATCAGCGATTTTGCTTATAAAAACACTAAAATTGTCGGAAAATTTACAAGCGTTATTACACAAATTGAAAAAGTTAAAGCAGGCGAAGCCATTGGCTACGGGCGCGAAGGCTCGGTTGGAAAAACGCCAAAAACAATTGCCGTAGTTCCCGCAGGTTATGCCGATGGATTAAATCGCCGTTTAAGTCGCGGCAATACTTATTTTATGGTTAATAACGCAAAAGCACCGATTATCGGCAATATTTGCATGGATTTGTGCATGATTGATATTACCGAAATAAAAGCAAAAGAAGGCGATAAAGTCGAAATTTTTGGCGATAAACCAACAGTCATAGAAATTGCAAAAACATTGGAAACAATTTCATACGAAGTATTTACAAGCATTGCGGCTCGTGTAAAAAGAGTTTACAAAATTTCGATTTGATTGGTTGTTTTTTGTTTTTTGTTGATTTGCTTTTTGTTGATTTGTTGATTTGTTGAGTTGTTGAGTTGTTGATTTGTTGATTTGTTGATTTGTTGATTTGTTTTTTAGAAGGCACGCAGATATGACAGATTTACGCAGATAAAAATCAATTACAAATTACGAATTATGAATTATGAACCGAAACTCGGCGAGCCAATTACAATTTTTTTTGTAAAAAACTTTGTGTCTTTGTGGGAGAACAAAAAAGAAACCCATAAAATTTAATATCCCACAAAGGCACGAAGTTCACAAAGAAATTTTTATAATCTTTGTGTCTTTATGGGAAAACAAAAAATATTCATTCTAAATTTGTGAATATGTTTTAGCCCTTATTTTCAAAATTTCCCTTAGTAGCAAAATAAATCACTCACCTGACTTTGACAATGCGACACCCAAATTTGCATTAAGCTCGTGAGATTTGCGTATTTGTATATTCAAATCTATTTTCAAGCCATTTATGAGAATCTCAAAGGGTTAAAATCATCTGCGACACCCAAGTGTCAAAGTCAGGTGTTTTTCTTTTTGCGTACAAACATAGCGCAAAATTACTCTTTTTTTTGCTTGCGTCACCCATTTCGGTGACGCAAAATTTGTATCTACCTGAAAATAAGGTATTAAAAAAACAACCGCGAAAAAGTGTCGAAGTCAGGAGTTAAAAATGAACAAAATACTAACGACCAAATACCAAATACCAAATACCAAATACTAACGACCAAATACCAAATACCAAATACCAACGACTAAC
>JAITPP010000021.1 GCA_031289385.1 Prevotellaceae bacterium
CAAGTAATGATTTTAATTTTTTGCGAATAATTTTATGATAATCGTTGCCGAAAGCATAACGCGCAATCTTTGGTGCAGCCTCAGTTTGCACAGCATCGCTATTGTAACTAATCAAAAGACAAATCACCGATTTTGCATTTTCAACAATCAAAGCGGGATTCAAGCGCATTTCAAAATTATTTTGCATATAATTCATCGATGCGTTATAACCTTTGCTTAGCCAATGGTGCAAAGCGTTTTCTTTGTTGTGCAAAAACTCGGCTTTTGCAATGCCGCAAGCATCAAAGCCGAATTGTGCAGCCTCGTTTTTTACTGTATTCGATATTTCCGACAATGAAATCATAATGCAAAATTACATTATTTTTTTAGTTGTAAGTCGTAATTTTAAATTATTCAAGTTCTATTGGATTGTACGGCATATTTTTAACGGGCGGCAATGGATTTCCATTTTTATCAGTACCTGTTCCTACTGTAAATTCGCCCATTACACTCATAGGATTTTCATGAAATCCTCTCGCTATTTTCAAAAATTCTTTTCTGCTAACTTTTTTAATTTCACTGTCATATTTGCTGATAATCTTCATTATAGGTAAAGATATTTTTTCACAATAAAAACTACAAATGTTTTTACTGCCGATTTCAAGAATCATTACATCAGAATATCCTTTATTGGTAAAAGTATCTAATATGTGCTTGTAGTTATATTTACATCGCAAAATTGTTGTATCCAATATTTCCTGCCCCGACATTTGCGCCGCAAACAGAATTATGACTGCTGATAAAATTATTTTTTTCATAAAAGCGTTTTTTATTTTCTCAAATGTAAAAATAATATATTGTTATGCAAAATTTTTTCTATTCAGCAAACTTAGTAATTCGTAAATTATTTTATAACTTATTGGTTATAGCCTTTTTAAAAAAATCTTTTTTTTAGATGTTGTTACAACAAAATCCTTTAAATAAAAAGGCTCGAAATAAGCAATATCAACAAAATCGGAGTTTTTGAATTTTTCTGTTGCAACGTCAATCATTCCTTTTGCTGAGGCTTTGACGGCGGCAAATATTGCATTTGGCGAATTGATTACTGATTTGCATTTTTCTGCGCCATCGCCGAAAAATATTATTTTGTGAGTTTTTAATAATTCGAAATATGTATTTTCGTCGATAATCTGAGCCGATACTTGGTTTATCATTTCGGCATTGGCGGTGAATAACGCCGTGTAAACTTCCATGCGCCGAGCATCAATCATTGGACACAAAAGCGTTTCGGCAGCGGGTTTTGCATTTTCAATTCCTAATTTTGCCAACGACAACAAACTGCCAACCGCAATAAGCGGCTTACCTGCGCCAAAACACAAACCTTTTGCAGTAGAAACGCCAATGCGCATTCCCGTGTACGAGCCGGGACCTTCGCTTACGGCAATTGCGTCCAAATCGGCAACATTAATGTTTTGTTGCGTTAAAAGTTCATTTATAAAAACAGATAACTTTACCGCATGAGCTGGCTCGCCTACGCTTTCGCGCAACGCAACAATTTGCTTGCCTTGCGACAACACAACCGAACAAACGGATGTTCCTGTTTCTATGCTTAATATTTTTGGCATTTCTATAAATTATTATGCAAAGGTAAAAATAATTGTTGATTTGAAATAAGCACGCAGATGACGCAGATACGACAGATTTACGCAGATTTGTTTGATTTTAAAAAACCTTCATAATTTGCATTTTTAAAAAATCAATATCATTACAAAAAAAAGTTATTGAAAAAACATTCAATAACTTTTTTATAATAAAATTAATCTTCTCTTTCCGTTAAAATTCAAAGCCTGCTGCTTTCATAATTTTGCGGGGAATATCGGTGTTGTCGAATTTTCCTGTGAATAATTCTGCGCCTGCTCCGATTGCGTAAACGGGAACAAATATTCCTGTGTGTCCTTTTGTGCTGAAACCAACGCCTGCCGCATTATTTATCGAGTCGCAAATTGCTCTGCCGTTTTCTTTTCCTAAAACGCCTACCGAGCCTGTTTGCCCGTCGAGACTTGCAAAGCCTTGTTTTCCGCCGCCTGTACGCGCTAATGTCATTCCGCCTGTTTCGTGGTCGGCGGTAACAATTATAAGTGTTTCGTCGGGATATTTATTGTAAAAATCAACGGCAACTTGTACCGCTTCCGATAAATCAACAACTTCTTTTACTGTTCCTGCGGCGTCGTTGTCGTGTGCTGTCCAATCAATTATGCCGCCTTCTGCCATAATAAAAAACCCTTTGTCTTCTCTTGCTTTAAGAAATTTTATTTCGGCGGCAACAATATCCGAAAGTTTTGCCTCGCCTTGTTTTCGGTTGATTGCGTACGATAAATTTTGCACGTCGTCATTTTCGTTAAAAAAAGCGACAACTTTTTTTACGTTTGCCGAAATTTCGTCTGCATTTTTTATTCCTCTGGTGATTGTGTAGCCGTTGTTTTTGGTAATTTCTTCAAGCGATTGCAAGTCTTTGGCTTTGCCTTTATCCTGCATAAAATTTCCTCCGCCAAAAAAATCAAATCCGCTTTGCCAAAGTTGAAGTCCTATTTCGTAATAGGCGGTGCGGCTAATGTTGTTTGCATAAAAAACCGCCGGCGTTGCGTGATTTATGGCAACGTTTGAACTTATTCCGATTTTAAATCCGTTTTCTTTAAGTTTATACGAAACGCTTTTCAGTTTTGTAACCGAATCGGGCGCAATGCAAACCATGAGGTTTTTTGTTTTGTAACCTGTAGAAAATGCTGTTCCCGATGCTGACGAGCAGGTTGTAAAACTGCTTGCCGAGTATGTCGTTGCAAATCCTGTATAAGGAAATTTTGAAAACGACAAATATTCGCTTCCTATTTTTCCGTTTTTATCCGATAAGTATGCTTCGGTAAGTGCAACGTGTGATAATCCCATTCCGTCGCCTACAAAAAGAAAAATATATTTGGCTTTTTTATTTGTTTGCGCTAAACATGCACTACAAACCATAATAATGCATAAAATTGTTGATATTGTTTTTTTCATCTTAAATTTTTATTGAAAATAAAAAGAGGTGCGCTAAACACCTCTTTTCATTAATAATTTCTAATATTATTCTGCTTTAATAGCATTGTACATAATTTTCAATGCTTGGCAGCGTCTAAGTTCTTCTTTTACATCCGACACAATACCCATTTTTGTATCTTTATCTATTTTAAGGGCTGTTGTCATATACGGACGGTCTGGTTCATCCATTCCTTCACGACGAGATGCTATAAAATTACGAATATCATCAACCGTTTGAAATGAATCGTCTAATTGAATACGTGTATCTGTACCGTATCTTGCCTGTTCAGACGCAATAGGTGTACCAATGTTGATATAAACAGTAAGGTCTTTTCGTTCCAATTTAGAAACTTCCGATGCTTTTGGAATTTCTGTTTTTACTTTTAATTCTGTTTCGCGCATTGTTGTTGTTACCATAAAAAAGAATAATAAGATAAACACAATGTCGCCCATAGATGCGGTGCTAAATCCCGCAATCTTTTTTCCTTTTTTTCCTGTGAATTTTGCCATTGTTGTTTCTCCTATTTCTTTTTACGTGTATCTTTCGGCGGTGATTCCGATATTCTTTGCTTATAAATTTGCGTAATAGAGTTGCGCTGTACTTCGTTTAATTCAGAAAATTTTCTGCTGAATCGTGCTTTAGATTCTTCATCACGCAATTCATTATATGCAGCAGCAAGTTCGTTTTGCACTCGTAAATACGCTTCGTAACTTGTAAAGCGTACATTTTGTAACGAAATAACTGCCTCTGTTACCATAACGGGTTCTGCTATGCCCGGTATTTCTTCTGGTCTTTTGCTTGATTTTGTAGGGTCGTTTGTCGGGTTAAGAATAAACTCCTTAGCCGCTGCTTTTAAATCATTAACATCCATAATTCTTCCATTTACCGAAAGCCTATCCTGTCCATCAACAAGGACAATCAAAATGTTATGTGCCTTAATTTCAGGCGGCTTAATTTCTCCGTCTGGAATTGGAGGTAAAATACGACTTAAACCCATACTCTCATCCATGCTGGATGTCATCAAAAAGAAGCAAAGCAAAAGAAACGATATGTCTGACATACCGGCTCCGTTCAGTTCGGGCATTCCTTTCTTTCTTCTTGCCATAGTTTTTTTCTTTTACAAAATTATCTTTTAACAAGTCCTTTAAGGGCAGACCATACAACTGCTACAACTGCCAATAATAAAGCAATTTCAACTGCAATTATGTTCATACTTGAAATGATAGAACTATCTGTGTATTTTTCTTGCTGTATCGGTGTCAGAGTAGTCATTATTGTATCGCCATCAGGTTTGCCTTGTGATAAAAGATAAACAATGCCAAAAGCAACAAGAACTCCAACAATAACAAATAGTGTCCGTTTCATCATTTTCGGATTTTGAAGTATTGAAGGAAGTGGCATTAACAAAGCTAAAACTACTGTAACAAGCAACAATAAAACCGTCCACCAGAATAATGGATTTATCAATCCCGATTCGCCGCCTTTTATAGCAGAAGAATTAGCAAATGTAAATAATCCCACTATAATAGAAACGACAAAAAGAACTATGGTTACTATATTTAATGTTTTTCTTGACATGATTTTATTTGTTTTTGTATTTTATAACCAAATCTACAAGAGTAATTGATGCATCTTCCATTTTGTTAACAATGGTATCAATTTTTGCAAGAATGTAATTGTAGAAAAGTTGAAGTACGATAGCAACAATAAGTCCGGCAACTGTGGTGATAAGAGCAACTTTCATACCTCCTGCTACAATTGAAGGAGAAATTTGTCCTGCAACTTCAATATCGTTGAAGGCTTGTACCATACCGATAACTGTTCCTAAGAATCCTAATGACGGAGCAATAGCGATAAACAATGCAATCCACGAAAGATTGCTTTCTAATTTACCCATTTGTACTCCACCATAGTTAACAACTGCTTTTTCTACCATCTCAACACCTTCGCTTGCGCGGTCGAGCCCTTGATAAAAAATACTTGCAACAGGACCGCTGGTATTGCGGCAAAGGTCTTTTGCTGCTTCTACGCCGCCGCTTGTAAGCGCGTTTTCTACATCATCAACAAGTCTTTTCGTGTTCTTATCGGCAAGGTTTAGATAAATAATTCTTTCAATTACAAATGCTAAACCGAGAATAAGACACAGAATAATCGGCGTCATAAACAACGGACCTCCATCGATGAAGTTTTTCTTTAATACTTGATGCAAAGGAACAGCAGTTTCTCCTACTGTTTCTTGTGCGATTGCTAAATTTGCAGTAACGGTTGCGCCCATTGCTGCTAAAAACATAAATAGTTTTTTCATGGCATTTTAAAATTTAATTTTTTTTTAATTTGTTTGTTTTTTATTAAGTTCAATATTCTTTATTTTACTTTATTATTATTCTTTATTTTACTTTATTTTTTTCCAATTTTTATCAATTTGAAGGCACCAAATTACAAAAAATTTTTATAACCACAGCAAAAAATTAAGAAATTTCTCCGCGTAAAGATTTTTGTAAATTGTCTTTAATTTGGTTAATTGTCTTATTATTAGCCAATAAGAACCCCGTTTTTGTTATTGCCGCTTCAAACGTCATATCTTTTCCACAAATCACACCTGTATTTTTAAACAAAATTCCTGTTTCGTAACGTTCCATTTCTACGCTGCCCACTTGACATTGACTAATGTTTAGCACTATCAAACCTTTGTTGATTGCCGATTGAAATTTCATTAAAAATTTTTCGGATGTGGGCGTATTTCCCGAGCCAAATGTTTCAATCACAACAGCCTTTAATCCATTTATATTTAATATGTTATCAATAAAATCGCAATTTATGCCGGGAAAAATTTTTAAACCTATAACCGATGTGTCCATTTTCGTGTAAATTTTTAACACTTTGTTCGATTTTGGCTTTGCAATTTTCGGAAAATTATATTTTATTTCTACGCCCGATTCTGCCAACGCAGGATAATTGTATGAGCGAAATGCGTTAAAATTTTCGGCGCTGTGTTTTGTTGTGCGGTTGCCGCGAAATAATTTATCTTCAAAAAATATGCAAACTTCGGGAACTATCGGCTTTCCGTTTTGTTGCGATGCTGCAATTTCTATTGCCGATAAAATGTTTTCTTTTCCGTCGGTGCGCAACGAATCTATTGGCAATTGGCTGCCTGTAAAAATCACGGGCTTGTTCAAATTTTCAAGCATAAAACTTAATGCCGATGCCGAATACGACATTGTGTCCGTTCCGTGAAGAATAACAAATCCGCCGTATAAATCATAATTATTTTGTATAACTGTTGCTATATTTGCCCAAAATTCGGGCTGCACGTCCGAAGAATCAATAGGATTTTTGAACGAATGTGTATCTAATTTATATTTGAATTTTTTTAATTCGGGCACTTCTCGCTCTATTTCGCTAAAATCAAACGGAACGAGAACGCCTGTTTTTGCGCTTTGTTTCATTCCTATTGTTCCGCCTGTATATATCACGAGTACTGAGGTTTCCATGTTTTGTTATGCCAATTTTGTGTGCGAAGGTATAAATAAATTATGATTTAGAAAAAAAAATTAAAGTTTTTAAAGTTTGTCAAGTTATAAAGTTATAAAGTTTGTCAAGTTATAAAGTTTTTAAAGTTTATCAAGTTATCAAGTTTGTAAAGTTTATTTATCAAGTTTGTAAAGTTTATCAAGTTATAAAGTTCGTAAAGTTTGTCAAGTTATAAAGTTTTTAAAGTTTATCAAGTTATAAAGTTCGTAAAGTTTATCAAGTTATAAAGTTTGTAAAGTTATAAGCATTTTCAATTTTTTTGCCCCTAAATCCCCTAAAGGGGACTTTTTCTGTACTGCCTGAAATTTCCGCACTGCCAAACTCCCCTTTAGGGGTTGGGGGCTAAATTCTTCATTCTTAACTCTTCATTCTTCATTCAACAAGTGCGGGTGAACTTTTGCAATTCTATTTTTCTGTTGTGCTCCGCACTTTTTTTGTTTGCGTTTTTTTCGTAGGGTGTTGCCCTACGCTGAAATAAGTTGCCCTTTCAGGGCGTGTAGTTTGTAATAGTTTTTTTATCTGCGTAAATCTGTCGTATCTGCGTTATATGTGTGCTTTTTCAAATCAACAGAAAACAAATCAACAAATCAACAGAAAACAAATCAACAGAAAACAAATCAACAATTAAACAGAAAACAAATCAACAGAAAACAACCAAACAACACAAACAAAATACTCAAATCTTTATGAATTTTACAAACTTTGCACTATCTTTGCACTTCGTTATCTTTAATATAAATCTATTTTTATAAAAATTATTATGACAATTTCTTACAAATGGTTGAAAGACTATCTGAATTTTAGCGAAACTCCCGAACAAATTTCGGAAATACTTACAAATATCGGGCTCGAAGTGGAATCGCTCGAAACGCACGAAACTGTTAAAGGCGGGCTTGTCGGCGTGGTGCTTGGGAAAGTTCTTACTTGCGAAAATCATCCCGATTCCGATCATTTGCACATAACAACCGTAAACACAGGAAACGAACAGCCGCTGCAAATCGTTTGCGGTGCGCCGAATGTTGCCGCAGGGCAAAAAGTTGCTGTTGCTACAATAGGTGCTACGCTTTACTTTTCGTCGGGCGAGGAGGTGAAAATTAAACGTTCTAAAATTCGCGGCGTAGAATCGTTTGGAATGATTTGTGCCGAAGATGAGTTGGGGCTTGGAACAGATCATTCGGGAATTATGGTGATTGACACCAACGCCGCCGAAGGAACGCCGATAAATAAACTATTCAAATTAGAAAATGATTATATTTTTGAAATAGGATTAACCCCAAATCGCATTGATGCGGCTTCGCATTACGGCGTTGCACGCGATTTGGCGGCTTATCTTAAATCCAACGGCAGCAACGTATTGCTGAAACTTCCCGAAATTGAAAATTTCAAAACGGATAATACCGGCAACACTTACGAAATTGTTGTGGAAAATGCCGATGCCTGTCCGCGTTATGCAGGAATAACTATTTCAAACATAAAACTCGCGCCCTCGCCCGACTGGCTTCAACAACGATTAAAATCAATAGGAATAAATCCCAAAAATAACGCAATCGACATAACAAATTTTATTATTCACGAACTCGGACAACCCTTGCACGCATTTGATGCCGACAAAATAGAAGGCAAAAAAGTTATCATAAAAACATGCGCCGAAGGTACTCCGTTTACAACTCTTGACGGCGTAGAACGCAAATTAAGCAGTAACGATTTGATGATATGCAGCGCAACCCGTCCAATGTGTATTGCAGGCGTTTTCGGCGGTTTGGATTCGGGAATTTCGGACGAAACAAAAAACGTATTTCTCGAATGTGCTTATTTCAATCCTGTGTGGATTAGAAAAACCGCGCGCCGTCATGCTTTGCACACCGATGCATCGTTTCATTACGAACGCGGAACTGACCCGAATATTATTCGCTACGCAATTACTCGTGCAGCATTGATGTTCAAAGAAATTGCAGGAGGCGAAATTTCGTCGGAAATTAATGATATTTGCAGCAAAAAATTTGAACCGTTCAGCGTAAATTTATCGTATAAAAATATCGACAGATTAATAGGCAAACAAATTTCTCACGATAAAATAAAATCAATACTTAAAGCGTTGGAAATAAATATCGTTGCCGAAAATGATGACACGCTTTCGGTAGAAATTCCGCCGTATCGGGTTGATGTTACCCGCGAGTGCGATGTGATTGAAGAAATTTTAAGAATTTACAGTTACAATAATGTGGAATCGCCGTCGGAATTACGTTCTACGCTGTCGTATCCGCAAAAGCCCGACAACGAAGATATGATAAACCTTGCAGCAACATTTTTGTCGGATAACGGATTTTCGGAAATAATGTCAAATTCGCTGTCGTCAATATCATATTACGAAGATTTGAAAAATTTTGATGTGAAAACGCTGGTAAAAATCTTAAATCCGCTTAGCAACGAACTAAATGTATTGCGCCAAACGCTTTTGTTTAACGGGTTGGAAGCCATTGCACACAACATAAACAGAAAAAATAACGATTTAAAACTTTACGAATTTGGAAATATTTATTCGTACAATCCGAATAATACCGCCGAAACGCTAAAAAATTACAACGAAGAATACCGACTTTCAATTTTTGTAACCGGCGACGAAAACGAGTTGTCGTGGAACGTTAAATCCGAAAAATCCACATTTTTTACATTGAAAAAAACGACAGAACGATTGCTCGCACGTTTCGGCATAAATATCGGTGAACTGCAATCTGCGCCACACACAAATCCTTTTGTCGGCGAAGGTTTAAGTTATGTTTTGAAAACCGGAAAAACCATTGCAACCATCAGTATCGCCGATAAAAATATTTGTAAAAAATGCGATGTAAAACAAGAAGTTTTTGTTGTCGAAATTTACTGGTTGCAACTGATGAAACATTTAAAAAATCATTCGGTTTTGTATAAAGAATTACCTAAATTTCCCGAAGTTCGCAGAGATTTTGCCTTAGTTATTGATAAAAATATAACGTACAAACAACTATATGATATTGCATATTTAACCGAGAAAAAATTACTGAAAAAAGTTTCGCTTTTTGATGTTTACGAAGGTAAAAGTTTGCCCGATGCTAAAAAACAATATGCTTTGAGTTTTGTATTGCAAGACGAAGATAAAACGCTTACCGACACACAAATAGAACGCATAATGCAAAATCTTTTGAAAGCGTTTGAAACACAAACAGGAGCAGTTTTAAGATAATCGTAAATATGCCGAACTTGATTTATAATTTTATTTTTATTAATTACGATTTTGTGTGATTTATGCTTGATTTTATTGAATTTGTTGATGCAAAAATAAGTCTTTTTATAAATAATTTACATTGTGAATTACTCGATTTTTTAATGTTTCACATAACGCATTTTTATTGTTCTGTTGTTATTTATTTGGCTGTTATACTTGCATTTGCAGTAATTAAGAAAAAACAATGCTTGAAAGATATTTTGTTTTTGATACTTACATTTGCCGTTGTAATTTTTATTGTGGCTGATGTAATAAAGCCAAACGTAGCGCGTCTGCGTCCTTGCAATACGGCGGAATTACAAGGTTTACTGCATATTGTAAAAGGATATACGGCAACATCGTTTAGTTTTGTATCGTCGCACGCGGCAACAAGTTTTGCAATCGCCACATTTGTATATCTGAGTTTTGGCAAAAAAAATATTTCGATATTGATTTTTTTATGGGCGTTTATTTACAGTTATTCACGCATTTATCTTGGCGTTCATTTTTTTGGAGATGTACTTTGCGGCGCACTTCTCGGAATACTTTGCGGAAAAATAATGTTTGAACTGAAAAAAATCATAAAATCATAATTTTAAGCCTTTTGGACAGATATAAAAGCAAAAAATCACACAATACCTTCGCGTAAAATATCGTGTATATGAATTACGCCAACATAATCGCCGTCGTTAATTACAAGCATTTGTGTTATTTTGTTTTTTTCCATTGTTGTAAATGCTTTTATTGCTAACTCGTTGCTGTCGATTGTTTTAGGATTTAAACTCATGATATTTTCGGCTGTTAATGTTTTTGTATCAACTTCGAGTTGTAACATTCGCCGTAAGTCGCCATCGGTTATTATTCCTATGATTTTTCCAAAATCGTTTACAACTGCCGTTGAGCCGAGATAATTCGACGATATTTCTATTATCACATCGCGTATTGCATCCGTATTTTTCACTTGCGGCTTGGCTTTGCTCATAATATCGCCAACGCGGGTATATAATTTTTTTCCCAACGAGCCGCCGGGATGTACGCGAGCAAAATCGTCGGCAGAAAACCCTCGCATTTTCAACAGACAAATAGCCAGCGCATCGCCAATAACAAGCTGTGCCGTAGTACTTGACGTTGGCGCAAGATTATTGGGACAAGCCTCTTCGGCAACCGTTGCACGCAATATAAAATCGGCGTGTTGCGCCAAATATGAATTGATATTCGACACCAATGCAATTATTTTATTTCCCATTTTTTGTATCAGGGGAATCAATAATTTTATTTCGGCAGTATTTCCGCTTTTCGACAAGCATATTACAACATCATCGGGCTGAATAATACCGAGATCGCCGTGAATAGCATCGGCTGCGTGCATAAATATCGATGGTGTTCCTGTTGAATTTAGCGTGGCAACTATTTTTGTTGCAATATTTGCGCTTTTGCCTATTCCGCTAACTATCACACGTCCTTTGATGTTATGAATATGTTTTACTGTATTTACAAAATCATCATCAATAAAATCGGCTAATTTGCGCACCGCATCAGCCTCAGTAAGTATTGTGTTGATAGCTTGTTGTTTAATTTGATTATTATCTGTCATATAAGTAAAATTATGCTTTGCAAAGTTATAAAATAAATATGATATTATTGATTTAATAAATAAATTGTAATATCGCGCCTTTTCAAAAACAAAAAAGAGGCTTTTTCAAAAGTAAAATATGCCTCTTTTTTCAAAAAATGTTTTTATTTTTCGTAACCATTAGGGTTTTGTGTTTGCCAACGCCATGTATCTCGACACATATCTTCTAATGTTTTTTGGGCTTTCCAATTCAACATCGACGCGGCTTTTGACACATCTGCATAACATTGGGCAATATCGCCCGCACGGCGTTCGACAATTTTATATGGAATTTTTACGCCATTGGTTTTTTCAAAAGTTTTTACCATGTCTAAAACGCTGTATCCAACGCCTGTTCCAAGATTCACAATTTCGATACCTTTATGTTCGTCAATATAATCGAGTGCTGCAACGTGCCCTTTTGCCAAATCAACTACATGAATATAATCGCGAACGCCTGTGCCGTCTTTTGTCGGATAATCGTTGCCAAATATTTGTAGTTCATTGAGTTTTCCTATCGCAACTTGCGAAATATACGGAAATAAATTGTTGGGTATTCCGTTGGGATTTTCGCCAATTTTTCCGCTTTGGTGCGCTCCCACAGGATTAAAATATCTCAGCAATGCAAGCGAAAAACGTGGATTTATATTTGCCACATCTATAAGAATTTGCTCTATAAATAATTTTGTCCATCCGTAAGGATTGGTGCAACTTACAGGCATACTTTCAATTATCGGCAAACGTTCAGGCGTTCCATATACTGTTGCCGACGAACTGAAAATGAACTTATTGACATTGTGTTTTTCCATAACTTCAAGCAGAGCAAGAGTTGTATCAAGATTATTACGATAATATTTTACAGGAATTTTAACCGACTCGCCCACCGCTTTCAATCCTGCAAAATGAATTACGGCATCGATTTTGTGTTTGCAAAAAACCTCATCAAGAGCAACAACATCGGCAACATCTATATTGTGAAAAGGGATTTTTTGCCCGACAACTTCCTCAACTCGTTTTACTGCCAACGGATTGCTGTTCACAAAGTTATCGGCAATCACAACATTGTGTTTTGCCTTAATAAGTTCTATTGCTGTGTGCGAGCCTATGTATCCTGCGCCGCCGGTAAGAAGTATATTCATATTGTTTTATTTTTACAAAGTTATAATTTTTTTTTGATTATATTTTTATGAAAACTGTTTAATTTTACGATTTAATATCCGTTAAGTTTAAGATAGATAGCCTGTTTCGGCTCTAAAACAAGCACTTTTGGAGATTTTAAATTCAAATTTTCTTTCAAATTCATTGATTTCATAATTGTAATTTTTTTTATTATTCCGATATTCATTCGGCGAAATATTATAGAACATCTTAAATGTTTTCGACAACGAAGACGGAACATCATAGCCCACTTGATAGGCTATATCGCTGATTGACATATTTGTATAACGCAATAATTTTGCTGCCGTTTCAACTCTCATTCGCACAATAAAAGTTCCGACAGCCTCGCCCAAATATGCTTTCATTATGCGCTGAAAATGTCATTTTGAAAAATTTGATATTTCGGCGAGTTTTTCCAAATCAATATTTTTATCTAAATTATTGTTAATGTATTTGATAACTATATTAATCCGCTTGTAATATTCTTCTTTTGTTGAAATTCGCTGTTCCATGTTTTTCATGAATTTTATCTTGCTGCAAAAGTAGAACATATTTTTTGTATATACTTTTCCAAATTGCTATTTTCAATTGAAAATTACTGCTTTTTATACTGCACTCGGTTTGTTTTTTTGTGTAAATTTAATTTTCCACAACGGCACTAAGTTCACAAAGGTTTCGCATAGGGCGCAATTTTTTATATCAAACTATTTCATAGTTCTTCATTCTAAAAGTATTGCGGGTAAACGATTGTAGTTCTAATAATCAATATGCAATAATAAATAATCAATGATTTAACTTTCTTCACAAATGACTGTCATACATTTTCCTATAATATTCCTGATATGCGCCCGAAGTAACATTATCAAGCCACGCCTGATTTTCGAGATACCATTTTACGGTTTTTTCTATTCCTTCTTCAAATTGCAACGATGGCTGCCATCCCAATTCGTTTTTCAGTTTCGACGAATCTATCGCGTAACGCAAATCGTGTCCTGCGCGATCGGTTACGTAGGTTATCAGTTTTTCCGATTCGCCTTCGCCACGTCCCAAAAATTTATCGACAGTTTTAATAATTATTTTTATCAAATCAATATTTTTCCATTCGTTGAAACCGCCGATGTTGTAAGTGTCGCCGATTTTTCCTTTATGAAATATAATGTCGATTGCGCGGGCATGATCAACCACATAAAGCCAGTCGCGAACGTTTTCGCCTTTTCCGTAAACAGGCAAAGGTTTGTTGTGGCGAATGTTGTTTATAAAAAGAGAAATCAATTTTTCGGGAAACTGATAAGGTCCGTAATTGTTCGAGCAATTTGTTATCACAATAGGCAATCCGTAAGTGTCGTGAAACGAGCGCACAAAATGATCGCTGCCTGCTTTGCTTGCCGAATACGGCGAATGTGGGTCGTATCGGGTTTGTTCGGTAAACAGCGTATCGTCAAACTGCAATGCGCCGTAAACTTCGTCGGTTGAGATATGATAAAATAATTTCCCGCTCATGTCATCTTTCCAACATTCTTTTGCCGCCTGCAACAGCGATAATGTTCCCAACACATTTGTGCGTGCAAACGTAAACGGATCTTTTATGCTTCTGTCCACATGACTTTCGGCGGCAAGATGCAAAACGCCGTTGATATTATATTTTTTGAAAACGTTGAGAATTGCATCAAAATCGCAAATGTCGGCTTTCACAAAATTGTAATTTGCAGCATTTTCTACGTCTTTCAAATTTTCGAGATTTCCGGCATAAGTAAGTTTATCCAGATTTACGATATTATATTCCGGATATTTGTTTACAAACAGCCGCACAACATGCGAGCCAATAAATCCTGCGCCTCCCGTGATTAGTATGTTTTTCATTTTTGATGTATTTTTTTACAATATTATGAATAATTGACGACAAATGCAAATTGATTGCGGTTTTTTGTTCGTTCATTCTTCATTCTATTTGAAGTTCTGCTGTGTTTGTACTCTCTCGGCAGGTTTTGCCTGTTTTTATTATTGGCAGGTAGAGCCTCGTCTGAACGGGGTTGTTGATTTGAAAAAAAACATTTTGCGAAAATATTAAATTTTTCTTATTTCAATTTGAATGAAAAAAAATTATTCAAAAAACATTGAGTTTATTATAAATCGAATCGCGTTCGACTGGCGTAAATCCTAAGTTTCGTATAAAATCAATCATTTCGTCTGTTGTCATTGTCGGATTTTTTTCTTCTGCGCCTGCCATCGAGTAAATTTTTGTTGAGTCGTCGATAGTTCCGTCCATGTCGTCTGCGCCGAAGTGCAGCGCAATTCCTGCAAGGTTTTTGCCAAGCATAACCCAATACGATTTTATATGCGGAATGTTATCAAGAAATATGCGCGAAACGGCAAAGTTTTTAAGAACTTCAACATCATTAACTTCGCCGATAGAAGAAATTGAATTGTTATGATTTTTATATTTGAGTGGAATTAATGCGTTGAAACTATGCGTTTCGTCTTGCAAAGTGCGTAATTTTTCAAGATGATTTATTCTGTGTTTATACGTTTCGATATGTCCGAAAAGTATTGATGCGTTTGACATTATTCCAAGGCGGTGTGCGGTTTTATGAATTCCGAGCCAAGTATTTGCATCCGATTTTTGATGACAAATTTGTTGTCGAATTTCACTGTCAAAAATTTCTGCGCCTCCGCCCGGAATTGAGTTTAATCCTGCCTGTTTAAGTTTCATCAAACCCTCTTCCCAATTCAAATTTGCTTTGGTTATCATATAATCGAGTTCAACGGCGGTGAATGCTTTTATGTGAACATCGGGCAAAATTTTCTTTATTTCGACAATCAGATTACAATAAAAATGTAAATCGTGATTGGGATGTACGCCGCCTACAATATGCACTTCGGTAATATTTTTAGTTAATTGTTTTTTGCAAATTTCCAACATTTCGTTAATGCTGTAATCCCAACTGTCGGCATCTTGCGGCGTGCGGCGATACGAACAAAATCGACAATTGTGAATACAAATATTTGTTGGTTCGATATGAAAATTTTTATTAAAAAAAACAAAATTTTGATTTATCTGTTTGCGTTTTTCGCTTGCCAATACCGCCAAAGCCGAAAGATTTTTACATTCGTAAAGTTTCAAACCCTCATCGGCAGTAATTCGTTCGCCAGCCTCAATTTTTTCTGCAATTAATGATAAAAATTTATCTTGTAAAAATATTTTTTGTTGTTCTGCCATAATTGATTACGTTTTTAATTTTTCTTTATTATTTTCGACATATTTATTATTCTTTACGCAGTGCGTGAATATTTTATTGCTAATTGATTTGTATGCTATGTTTTGTTGTTAGGGCATAATATCACTTATTTTCACTAATTTTCAATGCTTTATCAAAATCAACGAGTTTATCAGCAATCATTTCAGGAGAGGGCAACATATCCTTGTAAGCCTCAGGTAAGGTGGACGATAAACTGTATTCAGATAAAATTCCATTTTACCCTTGTATTCGGGAATAAATTTACCAATTTTCAGTTCCAACGCGACTAAACATTGTAATCGCCTATGAAACAATAATAAATCAATAAAATACTCCTCGTCTTCTACCTCAATGCGATACTGATTTCCGATAAATGAAAAATCGCCGCCAAACTCAATAAGAAACGCACGAATATTTTTCACCAATGCCGTTTCCAAATCTGCTTCCGAATGTTCGTTAAGTAAATCGGCAAACCCAAAATTATACTCATCCTTCACTGCCAAAATTGCTTGTTTCTTGATTTTTTCGGGCAAAGTGTCGTCAAAATTGGTTTGTCCAAGCAGATAACGCTCGTATGATTTTAATTCAACTTGGTGAATTAGAACATCTTTTGTCCAACCGAATTTTTTGGTTGCCAAAATATAAAACTGCCTTTCCTGCAAATCTTTACACTTCGACATAATAACCAAATGTTTCGACCAACTAATTTCTGCAACTAATGGTTGCAGAATTGCATTGCCCTGATATTCAGCATAAAACTGCTGCATATACCAGATATTACGCGCACCAAACCCCGACATTCCCGGAAATTCTTTTTGCAAATCTTCTGAAAGTGTTTCTACAACCGACTTTCCCCAGCCCAAAATTTGTTGTTTCTCGGTGATACTGTGTCCAATATCCCAATAAAGTTGAATAATTTCGCGATTAACAATTTTTGCCGCCTCATAACGGCTTTTGTGAATGCGCTCTTTTATCTCCAATAAAAATTGAAGATAATCGGACTTGTATTCTAT
>JAITPP010000031.1 GCA_031289385.1 Prevotellaceae bacterium
ACGTATATTCAATTTAATTTTTCATTAGCAAAAGTAGTTAATATTTTTAATTTATAGAATATAAAAAGGTAATATTTGACAAGTTTTTTGTTATTTTTTAATTTATCAATTCCAAAATTGCATTAATAAAAATATTTATAACTTTGTGTGCTTAATAAACAGTAAAATTATTGTTGTATAAAAACAAATAAACATGAAAATAGGAAATAAAATACGAAATTTGCGGATAGAGCGTAATCTGTCGCCCATTCAAGTTGCCGATATGTTGGAAATTTCCGAATCAGCATATTGCAGATACGAAACCGACAAAAATTCTCCAAGTTTGGATTTGTTTAAAAAAATAGCACAAATCTACAACAAAGAAATTGTTGATTTACTGCCCGATAATTGTGTTTATCAGGAAAATAAAGATTATTCTGTTGGAATAAACGGCGGCGTAATAAATCATCTTTTCGATAAAATTGTTGAACTTTACGAAAATCAAATATCCGAGTTAAAAGAACAAATACGCGAATTGGAAAAAGAAAAAGAGAGCAAAAAAATGAGAGAAGTTTTTTTAAGTAATTCACAAAAATCAATGTCTGAAAAGATTGAAAAATATTTAGATTAAATGAAAATATATCAAAAATTAACCATTAACCATTAATAATTAACCATTAATAATTAACCATTATAAATTTGATGAACGAAATTGAAGAAAAATTAAAAGAAGGTTTAATTTTTTCAGTAAATAAACCTTATAAATGGACATCATCCGATGTTGTGCGTAAAGTAAAAAGCATATTGCGTTATCGCTACAATCTCAAAAAAATAAAAACGGGACATGCCGGAACTCTCGACCCGCTTGCCACAGGCGTACTTGTGATTTGCGTTGGCAGGGCAACAAAAAAAGCCGAAGAAATTCAAGCCGGCGAAAAAGAATATATCGCCGACATTCGTTTTGGAGCAACAACACCTTGCTGCGATCTCGAAAAACCTATTGATGCCGTATTTCCCTACGAGCATATAACCCGCGATGCGCTTGAAACAGCGTTGAAAAAATTTACGGGAACGATACAACAAATTCCGCCGCTTTTTTCGGCAAAAATGATAAACGGCACACGAGCCTACGAATTTGCCCGCAAAGGCGAAGATGTAGAAATAAAAGCGGCAACGGTAAATATTGTCGAAATAGAAATATTGAAATTCGATTTGCCCGATGTGATTTTAAGAATAGTGTGCAGCAAAGGAACTTACATTCGTTCGATAGCCCGCGATTTGGGTTTTGAAATGCAAAGCGGCGCACATCTTACCAACTTATGCAGAACACGAAGCGGAAATTTTTTGCTCGATAACTGTCTTGATATAAATGATTTGGAAAAATATTTTGAAAATTTTGAAACAAAATAGACTTTTGTTCGTATAAAGGACATTGAATTATAAATAAAAGTTTTGATATTATATTAGTTAAAACAAACAATTAATTATTAAAATATAAAGAAAATGAAATTAAACCAGTTTAATTTTAAACTCCCGTCCGAACTTATTGCTAAATATCCATCGCCCGAGCGTGATGAATGTAGAATGATGGTTATTGATAGAAAAAAAGAAAAAATTGAACACAAAATATTTAAAGATATTATAAAATATTTTGATAATGGCGACGTAATGGTGTTTAACAATACAAAAGTTTTTCCCGCCCGTTTGTACGGAAGTAAAGAAAAAACAGGAGCAGAGATAGAAGTTTTTCTTTTGCGAGAACTTAATCCCGACGCAAAACTTTGGGATGTTTTGGTTGATCCTGCACGTAAAATACGTATAGGCAACAAATTGTATTTTGGTGAAAATGACTCTCTTGTAGCCGAAGTTATTGACAACACAACTTCGCGCGGACGAACATTGCGTTTTTTGAGCGATATTCCTCACGGCGAATTTAAGAAAATACTTTTTCAACTTGGCGAAACTCCGCTTCCACATTGGATTCGTCCGAAAGTAGAAAAAATAGATAACGAGCGTTATCAAACCGTTTATGCAAAAGAAGAAGGCGCAGTTGCTGCTCCCAGCGCAGGTTTACATTTCAGCCAGATATTAATGAAACGCTTGGAAATAAAAGGGATACAATTTGCCGAAGTTACCTTGCACGTAGGATTGGGAAATTTCAGAGTTATCGAAGTTGAGGATTTATCGAAACATAAAGTAGATTCCGAAAAAATTAACATAAGCGAAGAAGCCGCAAAAATTATAAATAAAGCAAAAGACAACAACAAAAGAGTTTGCGCCGTAGGAACAACAGTTTTGCGCACAATCGAAACGCCCGTAACCACCACAGGCAGAGTGCAGCCTTACGATGGATGGACAAACAAATTTATTTTTCCGCCGTATGAAATTACCATTCCCACCCGAATGATAACCAACTTTCACATGCCGCTATCAAAAATGTATATGATGGTATGCGCCTTTTCGGGATACGATTTTTTACGCGAGGCATATAATGTAGCAATCAAAGAAAAATATGGGTTCGGCACTTATGGTGATGCGATGCTCATATTATAAAGTTTTCATAATAAATGTTTTTAATTTGTAAATGTTCCGTGTCGGTTATACGATGTGGGGCATTTGCTTTATTATTTGCCTTTATGTTTGAGTAAATAAATAAATTCTTCGGGCAGGTTGAGTTTATCAAGTTGTTCGGCAGCAATTTCGATGCCTACTATTATTGATTTTTCTTTTGCGGTGTTGTGTTTTAGGTAAACTTCGCTTATAAA
>JAITPP010000124.1 GCA_031289385.1 Prevotellaceae bacterium
TAAAAAATTTCGATAAAGGTAAGCATAAATTTTTATTTCGGAAATGTTTTTTATAATCACATTATTTTTTTTCGACTACTGTCCGCTAAAAAAATAAATAAGCGGGCATTTTGTATTTACCCGCTTAATGGTTATTTTTGTATTCGAACAAAACAAAAAATAGCCATGCGCAAAAGTACAAATTTTATCGGACAGCCAATACTTAATCAGTTATTATTTTTCGTAAAACACGTAAATATCAACAAAATAGCGAATAAACACGATGCCGAACGCTATGTAAAAAAGTTTGGCACACGCAAGCATTTGATAGTAATGCTTTTTGGCGTGATAGAGGGCTATCATTCTATAAGAGAAGTGGCTCACCAGCAAAACCTTGTGTTTATTCCATAAAAAGCCATAACTTTGCAAAAAAAATGAAAGAGGACAAACTTTTACTAAGATTAACCAAGTACTTACTACCGTCTGAACTTGTAGATTATTTTGAATTGAAGTCAATCCGAGAAGAAGGAGAAACATTGCATTTTATATTTGGACGAACAGACTCAAATTCCATCTGAATATTCGTCAATAAGTTTGTAAACCAATGGTTTTTATGAGGAGTCAACGATAAAAGATGCAACTAATTTAAGCCTTGCATGATGCTATAATCAGGTAGCTGAATCCGAATTAAAATTTTTCAACACCATCGCTACAACAATTTATGAACATTACGACGAGATTCTTAACTTCTTCATCAATCGTTTGACAAACGCCTCTGCCGAATCTTTCAATGCCAAAGTCAAGGCTTTCAGAGCCGCTTTGAGAGGTGTCGTCGATATAAAATTCTTTTTATTCAGATTGTCTATGATTTATGCCTAAACACAGGGTTTTGCTGGTGAGCCATTTTCTTATCTAACCCCAAAGTTCACAAAAAATACACAAAGAACACTATTAAGAACTTTGTGCACTTTGTGAAAAACTTGTGTGCCTTGTGGTTAAGATATTAATCATTATGAAACCTTTGCAAGACGCAAGATGTGTTAGTATCTTCTTTAACTTCCAACCAAATACCAAATACTAATGACCAACGACCAAATACTAAATACTAATGACCAACAACTAAATACCAAATACTAACGTATAAATACCATTTTTTTTATACCTTTGTTAAAAATTTAATTACATTTATTGTTATGCGAAATACATTTATTAAGGCATCATTGGCTTGTGCGGCATTGTTTTTATGTGTCGGCATTAGTGCTCAAACAGATTCGCTGCGGCTGAAAATAAGCGAAAAACTTATCGAAATTTCAAGAATTTATACCGATGTCGGTAAATTGCGGGTGCGCAAAATAACTATCGACAATAAGGCTGAGCGCATTGTGGTGGATGTTGCCGAATCGCTTTCATACGTGCCTTTTCGTGCCGATAATGTGGAAAAAATGTATGAGGAAATTAAACCGTTGTTTACCGAAGAACAACAAAAATATAAACTTGTTATCATTACCGGCGGTATGAGCATCGAAGATTTAATTCCTAATTTTTATCGTGAAAAAAATTTCGATAAATACAGAAAATTCAAACGCAAAGCCAACGAGCAGTTAGTTAAAAACATATCGAAACCATATAAAATAACAGGCGGATTAACCAATCGGCATATTGCAATGTGGCAAAGTCACGGTTGGTATTACGAGCAAAAACTTGCGCGGTGGGAATGGCAGCGTTCGCGGATATTTCAAACGGTCGAAGATTTGTTTACGCAAAGTTTTGTGTTGCCGTATCTCACGCCTATGCTCGAAAATGCAGGGGCAACGGTTCTTCTTCCGCGCGAGCGCGATATTCAGATACACGAAGTAATTGTTGATAACGACGGCAGCAGTTTTTCGTCAAAATATCTTGAAAAAAGCAATACAGAAGTGTGGGAAACGCCCGTTGCTGATTCAGGTTTTGCAAATATAAAAAAATATTATATCGAACACGAAAATCCGTTTAGAATGGGAACATACAAGCAAATTAATACCGTGCGCGATGATGACGACGAAAGTTTTGCCGAATGGATTCCCGATATTCCCGAAAACGGAAATTATGCCGTATATGTTTCGTACAAAACAGTAGAAAACAGTAGCGATAACGCCACATACACCGTATTTCACAAAGGCGGCGAAACAAAATTTGTGGTAAACCAAACAATGGGCAGCGGAACTTGGATTTATCTCGGCACATTTGGTTTCGACAAAGGTTGCAACGATAATTTCGGCGTGCGCCTGTCGAACAAAGCCGACAAACGGCAAAAAATTATTACTGCCGATGCTGTAAAATTCGGCGGAGGAATGGGAAATATTGCACGCCGTCCTAATCCCGACGGATTGGAACGCTCAAACACAAAAAGTTCGGAAGAAAAAATCGACACCATAAAAATAGTTCCAGCCGTTGATTATGAATATGAAATAAGCGGATATCCGCGTTTCACCGAAGGAGCGCGTTATTGGATGCAATGGGCGGGAATTCCCGACGCCGTTTACAATCGCAACGAAAACAAAAATGATTATATCGACGATTACAGCGCGCGTGGAAATTGGGTGAATTATATCGCAGGAGGCTCGGCAGTGTTGGAAAAAGATAAAGGATTGAATATTCCTGTTGATTTGGCTTTTGCTTTTCACAGCGACGCAGGAACAACAAAAAACGATTCGATTATCGGAACGCTTGGAATATTTATGACAAAAAACAACGACGAAAAATTTAAAAACAACATTTCACGTTACGCCTCGCGCGATTTGGTTGATTTGATAATGACAAATATAGTGAACGACGTAAGACACACTTTCAACGACACCACGTGGACACGGCGCGGAATGTGGAACAAATCGTACAGCGAAGCCCGCGTACCCGAAGTTCCTACAATGCTGCTCGAATTATTATCACATCAAAATCTTGCCGATATGCGCTATGGACTCGACCCGCGCTTTCGTTTTGTTGTTAGCCGCGCAATTTACAAAGGAATGTTGAAATTTATCGCCAATCAAAACGATTTTAAATATGTGGTGCAACCCTTGCCTGTTGAACAATTCAGCACAGAATTTTTGCGCGATAACGAAATCGAACTTAAATGGAAAGCCGTTAAAGATAAGTACGAGCCAACGGCAAATCCTACCGAATATATCATTTATACACGCATTGGCGATGGCGATTTTGACAACGGCAGAACAACAGAAAGCCAATCGTGTATTGTAGATATTGAATCGGGGCAAATATACAGTTTCAAAATTACAGCGGTAAACAATGGCGGCGAAAGTTTTCCTTCCGAAATATTATCGGTATATAAATCACCAAACGAAAAAGGTATAGCACTCATTGTAAATGCTTTCGACAGATTAAGCGCACCTGCAAGTTTTCAAACCGATACGCTTATCGGCGGCTTTGTGGACAGACTCGACTACGGCGTTCCCGATAAAGTTGATATAAGTTATATCGGAAGTCAATATGAATATCGGCGCGACATTCCTTGGACAGATGACGATTCGCCCGGATTCGGCGCAAGCCATGCAAATTATGAAACACAGGTTATAGCAGGCAACACTTTCGATTATCCTGCCGTTCACGGAAAAGCAATTGCAAAAAACGATTTTTCGTTTGTGTCGTGTAGCGCAAAAGCCGTAGAAACCGAACAAGTGGATATGAAAAAATATAAAATTGTGGATATTATTCTTGGCAAACAACGTCAAACAAAAATAGGCGCGGGCAAAAATAAGGCTGAATTTAAAACGTTTACCGATAAACTTCAAACAACGATAACCAATTATTGCAAACACGGAGGAAATGTTTTTGTGAGCGGTGCGTTTGTTGCAAGCGACATTTGGGATTCTGGAAAAATTGCTGAACGCGATACCGCTTTCGCTCAAAAAATATTGCATTACAAATGGCGTACAGGCATGGCATCAACCGACGGACGTGTAAAAGGAGTAGCATCAGCCTTAATGCCAAAATCCGGAAATTATGAATTTCATAATACTTTAAATCAACAGTCGTATGTGGTTGAAGCGCCCGATGGCATTGAGCCTTCGGACAGTTTGACTGTTACCGTTTTCAGATATTCGGAAAATAATATAAGCGCAGGCGTTGCGTACAAAGATGATGTTTATAAAACCTGCGTGCTTGGATTTCCGTTTGAAGCAATAAAAACCGACGAGGAACGAAACAATTTGATGCAAAAAATTCTGAACTTTTTTATCAAATAAACAAAATTATGATTGGTGCAAAAAACAAAATTTATAAAGAAATTCGTTCATACACAGGAATTACATTCGGATTGTTTTTGTACGTGCTGGCATGGGTTGCGTTTCTTATTCCCAACGGAATTGTCGGCGGCGGTGCAACAGGTATGGCAACCGTTATTTATTATCTTTCAGGACAAATAATTCCCGTAAGTTATTCGTTTTTTATTATGAACGCAATTTTGCTGGTAATAGGATTTTATATTTTAGGAAACAGTTTCGGCATAAAAACTATTTACGGAATAGCATTTACCTTTGTGATGCTCGCCGTTTTGCCCGAGCCCAAATTTATCACCGAATCGTTTCAAGAAAGCGACAAACTTATTTGCGCCATTATCGGCGGAATTATCAGCGGATTTGGAATAGCAATAACATTTCAAAACGGAGGCAGCGCAGGCGGCACAGATATTGTTGCTATGATTATGAACAAATATCGCAACATTTCGCCCGGAAAAGTTTTTCTTTATGCCGATTTGATAATCATCGGCTCGTCGTTCTTTATAAATTGGGATTTTCGCACTATTGTTTACGGATATGTAACTATGGCGGTGTTTTCATATTCGGTAGATTTGTTGCTTTCAGGCTCGAAACAATCGGTGCAGATAATTATAATTTCGGAAAAATATCAGGAAATTGCCGACAAAATTAACGACGAAGCGCATCGAGGCGTAACCGCGTTAAACTCGTTGGGATGGTACACAAAAACAGAAAATAAAGTTCTTCTTGTGATAGTGCGTAAACGCGATATGAAACAAATTCATCAGATAATAAACAGCGTTGATAAAGACGCATTTATTTCGGAATCGAATGTTATGGGCGTGTACGGACGCGGCTTTGAGGCTATGAAAACAAAATAAACGGCGATGATAATTACATTAAATAATATTGATTTGTTTTACGAAAAAACAGGCGAAGGTAAACCGTTTATTTTGGCTCACGGAAATGGCGAAAGTCATGAAATATTTAACGAAACGGTTAATCGGCTAAGTAAAAAATATTGCGTATATGCCGTTGATACTCGCGGACACGGACAAAGCAGCAAAACCAACGAATATAATTATCAGGATATTGCCGACGATTTTGTAGCATTTATAAAACAACTGAATTTGGAAAAACCGATATTTTACGGTTTCAGCGATGGCGGAATTGTTGGTTTGATAATAGCATCGCAACATCCTCAATTATTGTCGAAACTTATTGTAAGCGGGGCAAATGTAACCCCAAACGGATTGAAAAACAAATGGCTTTTTTTGTTTCGATTTTTATACTTTTTCACTCGCAACAAAAAAATAAAAATGATGCTGCGCCAACCAAATATAAGCAGCAAAGAATTGCGCCAAATAACAGTTCGCACGCTTGTGCTGGCAGGACAAAAAGATATAATAAAACAAAAGCACACCCGCTATATCGCCGCCCAAATAGCCAACAGCCGCCTCAAAATCGTTGAAGGCGAAAATCACGGAAGTTACATTATTCACAACACAAAACTGCTTGAAATTATTGGAGATTTTCTCATTTAAACTGTATATTAGCCGTAAAAAGAATATTCAGCGGGCGCAATTTGTAGTTGTAGGATGTGTAGTACAAATCGTTATAGTACGAATAGGAATATTGGCGAGTATCGAAAATGTTGTTGCAGTTGAGGGTAAATTCCATTTTCGGCGAAACTTTGTAACGAACAATTACATCCATTAAAAACATATTTACGTGCTGATTTGCATTTACTTGATTGTGCAAAAATTCGCCTACAAGCATTACATTTACTTTTTTCACTATCGGAATATAATACGTGAAATTTTGTTTGATATTACGCATAAACGGCTGTTTTTTACTGTCGGTTGTTACTCGCGCAGCCGAATACGAAAACGAATAATTCAATATCTGCGACGCAAATGTTTCGATATCAAAACTCGGATTTAGCGAAAACGAAAAGTTTGAAAAAGGAGTGATAACCGAATTTTGTATTTGTGTAGATTTGCTTTGCGATACATTCCAATTGAATTTTGCGCTGCATCGTTTCCAATCGAAAATCTTTGAAATTCTGCCGCTTGCGTTAAATCCCCGCGATGTATTTTCGCCCGCGATAATTTTGTTGATAATGTACGTTTCGGTGATTATTTGCTCGCTTGTGTTTTTGCTTGTGCTGTTGTTGTACGACAGGCTGAAATATGCAAACAACGCTTTCACAGGATTTTTATAGTTTACGCCAAAACTTGCGCCAGCCGAATTGCGACGAGGCAATGCGCCATCGAAAACATACTGCGTTCGATAATTTTTCATCACGCCCGAAACCACATCGTACACCGAGCCTAAATCCGATGACAGCGAGCCGCTTAAAAACAAATCGGTGTAATAATTTATATTATACTGAAAACTCAACGCGGGTTTAAATATCACGCCCGAAAAATCGTCTATATTATCCGAGCCTGAAATGTTGATATAATGCAAAGGCATACGCAGCGTAGTTTTCAGCCGTTTTGCCTCGCGCGATATTGTAGGCGAAAAATATACATCATGTTCGTTTCGGCGAAATGTTTCGCTGCCCGTATTGTAATTGTCGATTTGCAAGTCGTAGCCTGCGTTGTAGTTGAAGTTTGTTTTTTTTATGCTGTGTCCGAACGCAAGGTTATTTTCGCTTGTGAACGTTTTTATATTTGCTTTTTGCATAAAATCGGTTGCGCTGCCCGACTGCGGCGTAATATCGGCAAACAGTTTTTGCGGCATCACGCTGAATTTATTGTTGGACGTAAAATGATATGTGCGTTTATTCTGGTTGCGCACGATAACGCTAAAATTGTTGCTTACATCGAAACTCGGCAAACGCAGATTTTGATGTATGTTGTCGTTACTTTCTATTGTAGAATTTATTTTTTGCCAATCGGCATTTGCGCTGAATTTATTTTCCAGAAACAGTTTACGCGAATTTTTTGTATATGTAAAATTTGCGCCGAGTTTGTTTTCATAACTGCCGATATTATATTTTTCGTTGTAAACGTAAACGCTGTCGTTTTGCAAAAAATATTTTGTTGTGGTTTCGCTGTTTTGTTGTTTTTCTTCGTTTTTGTAGTCGATATTAAAGCGGATATTTGAGTCGTCGCCTGTTTTCCACAGATTGTTTACGCTAAGCACGTGGCTGCGATTGAACAAACTGCGTTTTTTATCCAAATCGGGCGACGAAATAAAAGGCGAATAAAATGCGCTTGTATTTGCAACATTTTCGAGAAACGAAATCATTACAAAATGGTTGTGAATCGTAATATCCTGCCCGATATTATTGCTTTTGTAGGTTACGTAGGTTTGAATTTTTGGACTGAAACGCATTGCCGACAATTCGGCTTTCCACAGCAGCGGCGAAAAGCCAAGCCCCGCCGTAATTCCGTTGCCTATCCACTTGCCTTTTGCCTTGTCGGTAAGTTTTATGTTCATTGCCGCCTGATCGCTGTAACTTATATCCTGCAAAGCGCGTACAGGCTGGTGATTTTCAAATACCTCAACAGTTTTTACGGCATCGGCGGGCAGGTTTTTCGATACTTCGCCGTAACGCCCGTCCATAAGATTTTGATTTTCGACATAAAAACGATTTATATTTTTGCCCTGATATTTTACCAAACCCGTTTCTTTGTTCACCTCAACACCCGGCATACGGTCGAGAATATCGGTAAGCATACGGTCTTGCTCGCGGATGAATTGCGAGGCGTTATACACAATGGTATCGCCTGTTGTGCGTATTTTGGGCGCAATAATTCTCGATTCTTTAAGTATAAATTCTTTTTCTTCGAGCGAAAAATTATGCGTTTGCGTGCTTGGCGTAATGGTAATTCGTTGCTCTGCATAGCCCAGATAAGCCACCCGCAAGTCGATAGAATCGTTTTGAGCGGCAGCGTGCGCCGAAAATTCGCCTTTGCTGTTGCATATCGAATAGCCGATAATGTTGTCGCTGTTTTTTTTGTGCAAGGTAACGTTTGCACCGCTCAGCAACTCGCCCGTGCGTGCGTTTTTTACATTTCCGCTTATAACTATCTGCGCTTGCACCTGCGTGCAAAATGCTGTTAATAATATTATTGTTAGATATTTTTTCATTTTTTTTTGCCCAACGTGTTACGTTGGGTTGAATTAAATTTGGCTTTCAGCCAATACTCGCTACACAAAATTATCTTACTTCTGCTATTCATCATCCTGCCATCCGCCCAAGGCGTTGTCGTTGGGAGTACGCCTAATCATTCCACAAATATCGTTCATCATATTCAATCTTATATTCTTTTAAAAACAATAAATATTCTTCATTAAAATTCATCTTATTATGATGTTGCTCTTGCCTTTCAATATATCTTTTTGTTTTATCGTGTATCGACGAACTTACCGAAAACACAGCGTAACCACCTTGCCATGCAAAATTTTCATACAGCAATCCTTTTGTTTTTATCCAACGGCTGCTCTTACGTTTAATTTCTTCAACAAGTTTCGACAATGCTATGTTTTTTGACATTACGCATAAAATATGAATGTGGTTGCCAACGCCGTTTACTACCACAGGTATTGACTCATTATCTCTAATTATAGTGCCAATATAAGAGTACAGTTCTGAACTGTCTTTTTTATCTATTTCCACGCTGCTGTTTTTGATGTGAAAAATAATATGTACATATATTTTAGATAACGATTGTGCCATTTATATTGTATTTTTTTGTACAAATATACAAAATATTTATTAAATGATTAAAAAATAAATAACCTACGTTTATTATCCAAACCCAAGGCGTTGCCATTGGGCTGAAATAAATTTGGCTTGCAGCCAATAGGCACTACACAAAATTATCTTACTTCTGCTATTCATCATCCTGCCATCCGCCCAAGGCGTTGCCGTTGGGTTGAAATAAATTTGG
>JAITPP010000144.1 GCA_031289385.1 Prevotellaceae bacterium
GCCTACGGCTTGCAAAACGAAGGATGGTTCTTTTTTCTACCGAGCGATGCAAACCTAACGGCTTGCTTTTTTGAAAACAATCTTTTATAGTTTATTTATTTTTTGTTACTAAATAATTCAACAATTCAACAAAAAACAACCCAGCAACCGACTTATAACTTATAACTTACAACTTACGACTAATAAAAAAATTTGCATCTATCCTAAATTATTTCTAATATTGTACTTTATTAAAATTTAAATAACATTTAAACAATTACATTATGAAAAAATATTTAATATTTTTATTTGCATTTACTGCAAGTGTTTTAGCTAATGCGCAAAACGAAACCCGATTACTTCGTTTCCCCACAACAAACGGCAACGATATTGTTTTTTCGTATGCAGGCGATTTATACAAAGCATCGATAAACGGAGGCGAGGCTCAGCGATTAACCTCTCACGTTGGCTACGAAATGTTTCCGCGCTTTTCGCCCGACGGAAAATCAATAGCCTTCACCGCTCAGTATGACGGGAATACCGAAGTATATACAATTCCTGCAACAGGCGGCGAGCCGCATCGCTTAACATACACGGCAACAAACAGTCGCGACGATTTAGGCGACAGAATGGGACCAAACAACATCGTAATGACGTGGACACCCGACGGCTCGAATATCGTTTACCGCAACCGAATAAGTAGCGGATTTAGCGGCAAACTTTATTCAGTTGCAAAAAACGGCGGATTAAGTCAAGTTATTCCTTTGCCCGAAGGCGGTTTTTGCTCGTATTCTCCCGATGGTAAACAGTTGGCTTACAATCGCGTAATGCGCGAATTTCGTACATGGAAATATTACAAGGGAGGAATGGCTGACGATGTATGGATTTACAACGCCGACAAAAAAACCGTCGAAAACATTACAAACAACGACGCTCAGGATATTATTCCGATGTGGATAAACGATGAAATATTTTTTATTTCGGACAGAGATAGAATTATGAATATTTTTGTTTACAACATCGCAACAAAAACAACAAGCAAAGTAACCGATTTTGCCGAATACGATGTGAAATTTCCAAGCAGCAACGGCAACAATATTGTATTCGAAAACGGCGGATATATTTACAAATTGGATGCACGCACAAAACATTTCGACAAAGTGCCGATAACCGTATCGTCGGATAATGTATATGCACGCAACGAAATAAAAACAGGCGCAGAATATCTGCGAAATGCCGCAATTTCGCCCGATGGCTCGCGACTGATTTTAACCGCTCGCGGCGAAATTTTTAACGTTCCCGCAGAAAAAGGCGTAACAAAAAATATTACCCGCACCGCAGGAGTACACGAACGCAACGCCAAATATTCGCCCGACGGAAAATATATTGCCTACATCAGCGATGCAACGGGCGAAACCGAAATATATCTGCAAGATTCCGACGGCAGTCAAGCAAATCAAATTACCAAAAACAACGATACTTATATTCGCAATTTTATATGGAGTCCCAACTCAAAATCAATAGTTTATACCGACAGAAAAAACAGAATTGTTGCGGTAGATATTGCATCGCAACAAAAAACGCAGATATTGCAGGATAAATTAAGCGAAATTGTAGATGTAGCGTTTTCGCCCGACAGCAAATGGCTGGCTTATTCGCGCATGTCCGAAAATCAGTTTAATATTGTTTATGTTTACAACCTTGCCGATAAAAAAGAATATGCCGTTACCGACAAATGGTACGAATCGTATTATCCTGTTTTCAGCACCGATGGAAAATATTTGATATTCACATCAGCACGCGATTTTAATCCAACTTACGGCAGAACAGAATGGAATCATACGTTTAGCAATATGAACGGCGTTTACATTGCTTTGCTTGATAAAAATACGCCATCGCCGTTTATTTTGAAAGATGCAAAAGTGAAAACAGACGAGCCTAAAACAGATGACGCAAAAACCGATAATTCAAAAAAAGATAACGCCAAAAAAGAAGATACCGAAAAAGAAATATCAGTAAAAATTGATATTGACGGAATTGGCGAACGCATAATAAAATTGCCTATTGCGGCAGGTAATTACGATGATTTTTATTCTAACGGAAAAAAAATCTGGTATCGCTCGCGCGGAACGTTAAAAGTTTTTGATATCGAAAAACAAAAAGAAGATATTATTGCCGAAAACACAAGAATGATTGTTGCCGCCAACAACAAAAAAGTGCTTTTAATAGGTAAAAATCACACAGTTACCGATATTCCTTCGGGCAAAGTAAATTTAGATGAAAAAGTTGATTTGTCAAACATGAAAATCAATGTAGATTATTCGCAAGAATGGGCTCAGATTTTTGATGAGGCATGGCGTGCTTATCGCGATGGTTTTTATTTGGAAAACATGCACGGCTTTGATTGGAAAGCAATTAAGAAAAAATATGCGGTATTGTTGCCTTTTGTAAAAACACGATTAGATTTGAATTACGTTATCGGCGAAATGATTGGCGAACTTAATTGCGGACACGCCTACATAAACCCCGGCGAAACAGAACGCCCCAAGAAAATAGAAACAGGATTGCTTGGCGCAGAAATTTCGCGCGATAAAAGCGGATTTTTCCGTATCGAAAAAATATTACAGGGAGCATCGTGGAGTAAAGATTTGCGCTCGCCTTTAACCGAAGCGGGAATAAACGCAAAACAAGGCGATTATATCGTAGCAATAGATGGAATTGCAACAAACAGCGTTGAAAATATATTTGAACTATTGGTTGGCAAAGCCGATGTTCCTGTTGAATTATCGCTAAACACCGCGCCGCAACTTGCAGGAGTGCGTAAAGTAATAATCACTCCCGTTGCCGAAGAATATTCGCTTTATCATTATAATTGGGTACAAAACAACATCAAAAAAGTGAATGATGCAAGCAACGGACGAATTGGCTACATCTATATTCCCGATATGGGACCCGAAGGATTAACAGAATTTGCAAAATATTTTTATCCTCAATTAGATAAAGAAGGGCTGATTATCGACGACAGAGCAAACGGCGGCGGCAATGTTTCGCCAATGATTCTTGAACGTCTGGCTCGCGAACCTTATCGGCTCACAATGCGGCGCGGCTCGTCGCTTGTAGGCACTGTTCCCGATGCCGTGCAGGTAGGACCAAAAGTGTGCCTTGTAAACAAATATTCGGCATCCGATGGCGACCTTTTTCCGTGGGGATTCAAAGCCTTAGGTTTGGGTAAACTTATAGGAACACGCACGTGGGGCGGAATTATAGGAATAAGCGGCTCGCTGCCGTATATCGACGGAACAGATATTCGCGTTCCATTTTTCACAAGTTACGACACAAACGGGCAATGGATTATAGAAAATCATGGCGTTGACCCCGATATTTTAATTGATAACAACCCGATAAAAGAATGGAACGGCGAAGATGAACAACTAAACCGCGCAATAGAAGAAGTTATGAACGAACTGAAAAATCGTAAACCCTTAGCGCCAATTCCCGCACCACGCAACTGGAACGGGGGATTATAGTCGTTAGTTGGTAGTCGTAAGTCGTAAGTTGTTAGTCATAAGTCGGGTGATTATTTTTTGGTTTGTTTACTATTTACTATTGACTATTGATTATTGACTATTGGTTATTTATTATTTATTATTAAAGCATGCAGATTGCACAGATAAAATCAATTACGAATTACGAATTACGATTTTGCAAATAAAAACCTTTTGCGTTCTTTGCGAAAAACTTTGCAAACTTTGCGGTAAATCTCTTAACTATTAATTGTTAATTATTAATTCTCAATTCTCAATTTAAAAAACAAAGGCTGCCTCAAAAAAAAGACAGCCTTTGCACTTAAATATAAAAAAAGAAAACTTAATAATTTGTCTTCATTATTTCGAAGTACGACTGAGCGTGTTTGCAAGCGGGGCATAATGCGGGTGCTGATTTCCCTACATAAATAAATCCGCAATTACGACATTGCCATGTAACTTCTCTGTCGCTTTTAAATACGTTGTCGTTTTCTATGTTAGCCAAAAATTTACGATAACGTTCTTCGTGTCCTTTTTCGGCTATCGAAATATTACGGTACATAACGGCAATTTCCGTAAATCCTTCTTCGTCGGCAATATCGGCAAACATTGGATAATCTTGCTCCCATTCTTCGTGTTCGCCTTGTGCTGCAGCCAACAGATTTTCGGCGGTTGTGCCTATCATTCCTGCCGGATAACTTGCTGTAATTTCAACCATTCCGCCTTCCAAATATTTGAACATACGTTCTGCATGTTCTTTTTCCTGATTAGCGGTTTCTTCAAAAATCGCTGCAATTTGTTCAAATCCTTCTTTTTTTGCTTTGCTCGCAAAATATGTGTATCGCATACGAGCTTGCGATTCGCCGGCAAACGATGTTAGCAGGCTTTTTTCTGTTCTTGTTCCTTTAATGCTTTTCATTTCTTTACTTTTTTTGTTTTACAATGCAAAAATATATAAAATTTGGAATTATTACAAATTTACAATTATTTTTATAAAATTTAATTTCATCAATTTCGTACAACAAAAAACTGATTTGATACCGACATCTGCACCTGATACCTTACCAATCGCGCGTTTCCTGATAATCCGTCGTTGTCAAGTTCAAAAATTTTGTTGCATTTGCCGCATTTCACTTTAAGAATTGCATCGTTTACAATCTGCAACTTTGTTAAATCCGTCGGGCAAGTTGCAGCATAAGCCGCATACGAATCTGACGCTAACATTCGGCAAACAAATATTCCATGATTTTCGTATCCGCAACTTTGTCCGCCGTTGTGGCTGCACGAATTTGTAACCGCAAGCCCGCCCGGAGATGTCAATGTTCTGTTAAAATCGGTAAGCGGATATACTAAAAAATTAACCTCGCGATAAGGGATATTATTTTCATATTTACTTTCGCCGCACGACAATGCCGAAAATAAAAAAATAAAAAAATATATAAAATTCTTTTTCATATCAGAATAAATTTATAATTTAGCAGTTCATATTATCGCATAAAAACAAAAAAACAATGCAAAAAACACTACTACGAATAACAAAGATAATAATTTTTGCGCTGATAATAACATCATGTTCGCAAAAACAAGGCATAAATTCTGTTAATAATCGCTCGTCGCTGAGGAAAGAACAGCGTGTGCGCGAAAAAAACACCCGTTATTGGAGTCGCCAAGATGCAAAAGAAAACAAAGATGAACTCAAACGCAAGAAAAAAGAAGAAAAAGAGTATAACAAATACATGAAAAAAGAGCGCAAACGGCACTTGGAATGGCAAGACGATGACGTAAAAAAACGTATCAAGCAGAACGAAAAAAACGCAAAAAAAGAAATGAAAAATAAATCAAAATAAAATGGAAATAGAAGATATTTTAAAATTGTTGGTAGTAGCCCTTTTTCTTATTCCCGGATTGTTCGGCAAAAAGAAGAAAAAAGAAGATACACGCAGGCAGCAGCCTACCGAAGTTCGCGAATACGACGATCCTTTCAAAGATTTTGAAACCTTTGAACGCGATGATGATTTTCGTGAAGAATATGAAATGCAACAAAATCCCGTTAACGTTCATACCCAAACGATAGACATTATTCCCGAAGAAGAAGGAACATCGGTGTTTGCGCAAAGCCAAATAGAAAAAGCGTTGGCGCTGATAGCCAAACAAGAAAGCAGCAACAACGAAATCTCACAAAACGAAATACACGGCGTAGAAACAGACGCAGATACCGACAACAACGATTTTTTAACCGACTTTGACGCGCGGCAGGCTCTAATATATTCGGAAATTTTTAACAGCAAATATGTGTAGAATTAAGAATGAAGAGTTAAGAATGAAGAATGAAAAACAATTACGAATTACGATTTTTTGTTTCGTTGCTGATTTTAAAAATCACGAGATAAGACAGATTTACACGGATAAAAAAAACAATTACAAATTAAGTGCCCTGAAAGGGCAACTTATTTTAGAGTAGGGCAACACCCTACGAAAAAATTAAATAAAAGAAAAGTTTTTGCTATTAAAATATTTTTCATAATTTTGTGAAAATTAACAGAATTGTAAACAAAAAAAATTGCTAATGATATAACAAAAATAGCGGATAATCCGCAATAAAATACACAAAATAGCGTTGCTATTTGTTCTTGAGATTCAAAATTCCATAATAGACTCATTTCTATGAGTTTTATTCGTATCAAGAATAAGTTATAAACGCCGCGCACGCGGCGTGGAACGACTTATTAGATACGATAGGCGTGGAATCCTGAATCTCAGATAAGGTTGTTCCACGCTATTTTTATGTAGATATTTGAATAAACAGAAAGTATTTATTAATTTTAAAACAATATTTATATGATTATTTTTCAACAAAATGCAAGTAAAAATGCTAAGAGGTTATTAGCATTGGGGTTGTTTGTAATTGTTTCTATGGCTTCTTACGGACAAGGACGTGATTATATTAAACAACAAATTCGTCAACAAGGCGAATGTAGAAATGTTGCCATTACAAAAACTAATGGTGATTTGATGCTCTATGGGCGAAATGGTTGTGCAAGGTTGGGATGCCCAAATAGTCTGAATAATGCTATTACCGAATTGAACAACGATAGAGTATATATTGATGATGTCCAACTTACAGAAGAAGGACGTTGGTTAATTCTCTGGGGAAGTAATGGTATTCGCTGGAACGATATTCCGTATAGTTTAGAAAGAAAACTTCGTGAGTATAATAACAATAATGAAGTTATT
>JAITPP010000162.1 GCA_031289385.1 Prevotellaceae bacterium
AAGTTTTTAGCACACGGATAACGCAGATTTTATATCTGCGTAAATCTGTTCAATATGTGGCTTTTGATACAGCCTCATACTATAAAAACGATAGGTAATCGACTAAACAAACGTTCTCCTATGTTTTTCAAATCAACAAATAAGCAAGAACAAAGAAACAAGAGCCAAGAACAAAGAAGTTATAAAGTTTGTCAAGTTTATCAAGTTTATAAAGTTGTCAAGTTATAAAGTTTATCAAGCCCCAAAATCAACAAATCAACAAAAAGCAATTAAACAATTAAACAAATCAACAACTAAGCAATTAAACAAATCAACAAAAAGCAATTAAGCAATTAAACAAATCAACAACTAAGCAATTAAACAAATCAACAAAAAGCAATTAAACAATTAAACAAAAAGCAATTAAACAATTAAACAAATCAACAAAAAGCAATTAAACAAATCAACAAAAAGCAATTAAACAATTAAACAAAAAGCAATTAAACAATTAAACAAATCAACAAAAAGCAATTAAACAATTAAACAAATCAACAACTAAGCAATTAAACAAATCAACAAAAAGCAATTAAACAAATCAACAAAAAACACACTAAAACAATCCCAAAAGCGGGCGAAGCCATAATTCCTGCACTATAAAAAATGCTGCTCCGGCAAGGTATCCTAAAAATACCAGCAATGTTATATTCTTAAAATACCATACAAAATTTATTTTCTCCAATCCCATCGTAACAACTCCTGCTGCCGAGCCTATAATTAATATGCTTCCGCCTACTCCTGCGCAATAAGCAAGAAACAGCCAGAAAGTGCCGTCCTGAACAAAATTTGCCATATATACAGGGTCTGCCGCTGCGGCAATAATAGTATCGTTAGCCAAAGGATACATTCCCATTGCACCTGCCACCAGCGGAACATTATCGACAATCGACGAAAGCATGCCTACTAAAATATTTATAACGTATATATCTCCTACTTTTTCGGCAAGAAATATAGAAAAACTATGCAGTATTCCCGAACATTCGAGCGCAGCCACCGACATTAGTATTCCTAAGAAAAACAGAATGGTGGCTATATCAATTCTTCCTAAAATTATTGTGATACGAGCCTTATCGTGTTCGGGAATATTTTGCTTGCGCTGATATAAAAGTTCGGTGTAAATCCACAGTACGCTTAGCCCGAACAAAACGCCTATAAACGGCGGCAGATTGGTGAGCGCTCTGAAAATGGGAACAAAAACAAGACTTCCCAATCCTAACATAAATATTGTTCGTTTTTCGCTTCGGTTGAGGTATCGGGCGGTTTCAAGATGGTTTGACGATTCGGTATCATGATTTGATATGGGGCGGGTAAATTCGCCTTTAAGCATTCGGCTGACAATAAGCACGGGAACTAATACCGACAATAATGATGGAATTATAAGATTGGGCAAAATTTCGCCTGTTGTTACATTTCCTTTTACCCAAAGCATGATGGTTGTAACGTCGCCAATGGGCGAAAATGCGCCTCCGCTGTTTGCCGCAATTATAATGATTCCTGCAAAAAGCCATCGTTCTTTAAAATTACCTATAAATTTACGAAGCAGCATAATCATTACTATTGCCGTAGTCATATTATCCAATAACGCCGACATAACGAAAGTGATAGCCGACAGCAGCCACAACAATTTTCGTTTATTTCGCGTAGTTATCCAATCGGTGATAAGCGAAAATCCGCCGTGAACATCTACAAGTTCAACGATTGTCATTGCGCCCATCAAAAAGAACAGTATTTCGGCAACGTCGCCTATGTGTTCTATGATTTGCTTTTCGGTTACAAACGAAATTATTTTGTCGAAAGACGAAAGGTGCTCTTTTGCTGCATCTTGGGCAAAAAGCGTAAATTCGGCACTGGCAGGCAAAATTGACGCTGCATTAAGAATGTAAACAACCCAAAGCACAACGCACAAAAGTAAAGCAAAAGCGGCTTTGTTTATTTTCAGTAAATGTTCAAGGGCAATAGCGGCATAGCCAACAACGAACAAAAGAATCATAGTAATAATCATAATATCATCTATTTTAGTTATAATATAGTTCCCTATATTAAAAAATAATTTTGCAAATGTAAGTATTAAACAAATTTGATGTTATTCATAAACAATAAAATATCTAAAATTTAATATTATTTAACTTGCGATAGATGTTTTGGCGGATGTGGTATTGTTATTTAGTATTAAGAAGATGCGATGAAACTATTTTGGATGTTAGTAATAATTTCTCTGCGTTTTTTATCGTTTTTTAGTCTGAAACTTTGTTATTCTCATTCTCAATTCTACAAGTCGTGCGGGTAAGCGTTTGTAATTCTAATTATTTACTACATGACAAAAATTTAAAAATATTTATACTTAATTGATAATCAATATTTAATAAGTTATTAGCAATAAAATTCAATCTGTAATGAAAGAAACTTTTCGTTTTTTTTCGTCATTTTTTGATTTTTGAAGCCGAAAAATAACAAAGTTGGCTGTTCATCAAGTAAATTTTGTGTAGAATTGCCTTTCATTCTTTTTCAAATTATCTATAAAAACACGGAAAATCAAAGACTTTGCAAAGATAAAAAACATTATATATTATTGATAATGAAATTATTATATGATAAAATATAATTTTTGTCATGTACTTAGAACTTTGTGTATTAAAATAAATTTGCCATTTGCTACCGATACTATCAAAAATAAAGAGTTTTTTTATAATTTCAGGAAAAATAATTCTAATATTATTCTTTTTATCAATACTATTAACGTTATCTTATCGATGGATAAATCCGCCAATAACTCCGTTAATGTTATCAAGAGCAATAAATGGTGAGCCAATAAATAAAATATGGAAAAATATAAATGAGATTTCGCCAAATGTAATCGCTGCAACAATTGCTGCCGAAAATGTTAATTTTCTTGGTCATAAAGGGTTTGATTTTATAGCTATTGAAGATGCAATAAATGAATACAAACAAGGAAAATGCAAACGTCTGCGAGGTGCAAGTACAATATCGCAGCAAACGGCAAAAAATGTTTTTCTTTGGCAAGGGCGTTCATGGCTAAGAAAAAGTTTAGAAGTATATTTTACATTTCTCATAGAAACTTTCTGGGAAAAAAGAGCGTATCATGAAAGTATATTTAAATACAATAGAAATGGGGCGAGGTATTTATGAAATAGAAGCCACTTCACAATCGTATTTTCATATATCTTCAAAAGAACTTAATGAGTGGCAATCTTCTTTAATAGCA
>JAITPP010000171.1 GCA_031289385.1 Prevotellaceae bacterium
TTGTCTTTATTTATTTTATATCTTTGTAAAAAATTAATAGCATGTTAAGCTATATTATCGGACTTAAAATTTTCGGCTGGTTAGTGGAAAAAAACGAAGACCGAAAACTAAAAAAAGAATTTAACGAACCAAAACCACAAAAGCCTCTTACAAAACAAGAGAAACGCAGAGCTTTATTATGTGCAGGTATTGCTGGATTCATAGTGACAATTATTTATATATTTCTTCTTTATTAATCATAAATTTATGTCTAAATCCACTGTTGATATTATCTTTGCAATAGCAGTCATGGCTGTGTGTTTTAAATGGCTTCATCGCAAATTCGGTAAATTAAAAATATCGCCCGAAAAAAAGGAACGAATGGAAAATGAAATCGAAAAAATGAAATCCGAACACCCCGCAATCTGTAAATTTGTAGATATATTACTCATATTTATTTGCCTTTCATTATTTGCATTATTATTTTTTGTACTTCTTAATTAATCACATTATCCCATTAACACATTAATCACATTAACCTATTAATCACTAATCACTAACCATTATTTTTACCTTCCTGTTTTCGTATATATTCAAGCTCTTTCACGCGCATTGCCCATTCTTCATCGCTCAGGCTGTCGGGTGGGGTGTAAAAAATTAAAGGTTTGTTTTTGCAAATGTTCGTTCTTTTTTTGCCCTTATTTTTGTGAGTACCCTTTTAATATCAAATTTTTTTAACATTTTTCCCTTATTAAAATATTGAAAATAAGGGTAATTTGTGAGTGGTTTACTTGGCTACTAAGGGAACTCACAAAAATAAGGGTTAAAACAAATTTACAAATTTTGAACGAATGTTTTTTAATCATTTTCAACATATTTTACACCCCGCCTAACGGGATTTTTTTGCCATCTGTTATAAATTGTTTATTTTTCATCACTTAATGGTTATTTTGTATTCACAACAAAACAACGAATAACCGTGCGAAAAAGTACAAATTTTAGCGGACAGTAGTGATATAATTTATATTTGTCAGTTTGTATGTGTAGAAAAAACATCTATTTTTGTAAAAATATTTTGGTAAATGACTGAGAAAATAGAATTGTATTATATTGAAAAGAAAACAGGAACTAATCATAATGGATTGGCGTGGATTGGATATGTAAAAAAATCGCGGACAGGGAAAACCGTTTATTTCAATAATAAAGCATATCAAAAATATGGACATGGAGATTATACCGATATAGAAACAGGCGACGGATATTGGATTTCGCGAATTAAACGAAATGGTGAAGATAGACATTGGGCTGGCTCAGGTATGATTATGATTGACAGAAATGCTGTTGATGAATATCTTAAATATAGAGGTTTAGCAAAATTAAAAGAGTCAAAATATATGATAGTTGATATTATTGAAACTAAACAACCAATAGATTTTTATAACATATCGGAATGAAAAATTGCAACTATCACCAATCACCAATCATCCATATCAAAACATCTCACTCGAAATACCGATAAAGTATAGTTATTTCTTTTGATTTTGACATTTCGGCGGGGTTTGTGCCTTTGCGCCCTTCGGGAACCGGGGATTTGTATTTTCTGAAATGTTCAATCCACGCCGTTGTTATTTTTCCTTTTTCGTCGCTGAAACTCATCTTTTTTGCTTTGAATATTGGTTTGCCGTTTTTGTTTTTGTAGGCGAGATATACCAATTCGCTGCAATAATATTCGTCGTTGTCGGGATTGTAAACATAATCGTAGGGTTTGCCTATGTATTTTTCGGCATTCGCAACTGCCTGTGGTATAATATCAAAATATTTACTTTTCAAACGCGCTGCGGCTACAATTGGTTTTCCGCCGACTTTGCGTGCATCGTTTAAGAAAGCATCAATAGTAGTTTTGCGAACTTTTGGCGTAGTTGCTTCAATCACAAATATTTCGCCATTTTCTATTGTAACAATTCCTACATGAGTGTATGTTACGCTATCAACGCCGGAAGTTACTTCTGAAATGGCGTTGCTTAACGTGCTGCTTTTTCCTACCTGAAACAGCAAATCGCCCGATTGTAAATTAAATTGAGCAAAAATGTTTGTTGTGCATACAAGCAAACTAATCAATAAAATTATTTTTTTCATATCCTTTTCATATTTTTACAAAGAAACAAATTAATCTGCGAAGATGCTAATTTATTTCTTTTCATCAAAATTTTTATTATTTGCATTTAATCGTTTTCGTGTGTTTTCAATGGTTTGGCGAAATGTGTTATATTCTGTTTCGGTAAAAAGTTGTCGGTTATCGTAGAATTTACTTGCGGGTATAATATAAAATTTTGTTTTTCCATATTCGATTGGGCGATGGCGCAGGATAAGCGAATATTTGCAATCAATAATTTTTGTTGATACTTCGTTTTTCACTATCGCGATATGGGCTATTGCGCCAATGTCGGTGTGTTCGTAATTTTGACTTGATACGGCATTTCCCAACGAGTAAACAACTGCCGAAGTAATGTTTCCCTCAGTATCGGTGCGGGTTTCCATTGGTTGAACAACATGAGGGTGAGAACCAATAATTAGGTTTATGCCCTGCAAAATCATAAATTCGGCAAGCATTTTTTGTTCGTAATTTTGTTTCAATTCATATTCCAATCCCCAGTGTATAATGCAAATTATCATATCGGGATTATATTTTTTTGCAAGTTTAATATCTTTTGACATTTCGGCGGTATCTATCAAATTTACAATATTTGGATAAGTCGCAGGCAATCCGTTAGTTCCGTAAGTATATGACAAAAAAGCAAGACGAAATCCTTTTGTATCAATAATTTGCGGGTACGAAAGTGTTTTTTCTGCAACATTTCTGTATGTTCCAACGTGATACATTCCCAACTCGTCGAGAACATCCAGCGTGCGCGAAACGCCTTTTTCGCCTCTGTCGCAACTATGATTATTTGCTGTTGAGAGCATATCAATTCCCGTTCGTTTTAATGTTTCGGCAATTGCATCGGGCGCGCTGAAACAGGGATAACCGCTGTATGGCGTTCCTGCCAAAGTAAGTTCGAGATTTGCGGCTTTAAAATCGGCATATTTAATTTCGTCGGCAATAAACGAAAAACACGACTCGTAATTATATGTTCCATCTGTCATTTTTGCAGCATTTATTTGCGGCATGTGTTGCATTATATCGCCAATAAAAACAAGGCGCAACGTATCGCTGCAAAACAAATAATTTGCAAATACAAAATAAACGCCGATAAACAAAAACAATCGTTTCATAAAAACAATTTTATGATAATTAAAATATTTTTTTTGCTTCGTTTTTAAGCATATTTATTGCTGCTGCAATCATATCGCCTTTTCCGTCGCCTGCATAACTTTCTACAATTAATCGGGCAAGTTCTATCGACGAATTTTCTACGTTTGTTTTAGCCGCCGACTCGTTTATGTGCATTATTACGCTCTCTTTTGCCGCTTTCACAGCCTCCCAAGCATCGTTGCTGACATAAAGTTGTTGCGAAAGATTATGTTCAAACTCTTCGCGTACAACAGCAAGCAATAATAAATGTAAATCCTGATTGCTAATGTTTTGCTGATGCGTGCGCACAACAATAGAAGTAGGAGATATGCGCTCCAAAAGAAGCACCAGACGTTCGTAGGCTTGCAAACGTATTGTAATTGTTGCTTGCCGCGACGTTTTTTTTAATATGAAATTTCGTTGTGCCTCATCGTTTCTCAACATTTTTTGCAAAACAAAATATACGCTTATCGCAACAAGCAGCGCGGGCGATATGAAAAATACCAATTGTGTAAAATCGTTCATAACATTATTTTAAAAGTATTGCACAAATGTATAAAAATTTTGGAAACTTGCAAAAAGAATTAACAATTAAAAAAACAATTACGAATTACGAAATTACGAATTACGAAGGAAGTTTGCAGAATAGGAAAAAAGTCCGAAGGACTTAAATATAGATAACCCCGTATGCAGCGCAGCGGAATGCGGGGATGAAAAGCACGCAAACAAAAAAGTGCGGAGCACAAATAGAATTAAGAATTAAGAATTAAGAATGAAGAATTAAGAATTAAGAATGAAGAATGAAGAATGAAGAATGAAGAATTGGAAATATGAAAAATCTACTAAATACTGAATACCAAATACTGAATACCAAATACTAAATACCAACGACTAAATACCAAATACCAAATACTAAATACCAAATACCAAATACCAACGACTAAATACCAAATACTGAATACCAAATACCAAATACCAACGACTAAATACCAACGACTAAATACCAACGACTAAATAC
>JAITPP010000225.1 GCA_031289385.1 Prevotellaceae bacterium
TTGCAGTCCGTTAGGACTGCAACCAAAAGCAGACGGTTGCAAACCTACGGCTTGCAAAACGAAGGATGGTTCTTTTTTCTACCGAGCGATGCAAACCTAACGGCTTGCTTTTTTGAAAACAATCTTTTATAGTTTATTTATTTTTTGTTACTTTGTATTTAGTCGTTGGTATTCGGTTGGAAGTTATATGATTTATTATTTATTATTGACTATTGTTGATTTGTTTAATTGCTTAGTTGTTGAGTTGAATTAGCACGCATATTATGCAGATAAAACGGATTTACGCAGATTTTCTGTTTTAAATCTTTATAAACTTTATAACTTGACAAACTTTATAACTTTATAACTTGACAAACTTTATAACTTTATAAACTTTATAACTTCTTCTCTTATTTTCTACTGATTTTATTTATACTGTTAATAATTTTGCCATCATCTGTTATTCCTTCAATAATTACAGAATACGTTGTGCTATAATCGGCTGAATAAAAGTCAAATACTGCTTCGCCGTTTTCATTAATTGTTATATTAGGTTTCCAGAAAATTGTTGTTCTCAAATCGGGTTCTTTATTGTTTTTTTGTGCAGGTGTTTGATATTTTGGCGAATAAAATTCCGAGGGCTGCTGATAACCTAATGGTGAGATTTTTTGCAGATTGAATTTTATCTTATCGTCATCTAATGAAAATGTTCCTGTTGTAATTGCAACAACCAAATCGCCTCCGCCTAAACCAAAAATATGAGTCTGACTTCTTTTGAAAATATCTACACGTTTTACATTTTGTACATCAATCATATCAATATTAAAACTACTGTCATCGTTATTGTTAATGGCAACGCCGTCAACAAGAATTGCAACACTTGCTCCAAAATCGCCACTCATTGAATATGCGCCGCTATATATTACCTGCCCATCGGAAACGGTTATATTCGGAATAGTTCTTAATATATCCGACAAATATAATGGCGACATTTCTTTTATTTTTTCTTCTGTAATTGATTGTGTAGCGCTTGATGCATACCAAGGTTTGAATTCATTTTGTTTCCTTTCTTTTCTTTTAGCCGTTACAATTAATTCGTCCACAAAAAGCTGCCAAACGCCTTTTTCGTAAGCAAATATTTCGTCTTGTTCCTGTGTTTTTATGTCTTGTTTTTTTGTTGCTGAGGTTTTAATCACATTGTTTATCGAGGGAAATGTATCGTTATCAATAAATAATTCGACGTAGCGTTTGCCTTTTTTATTGAACGCCTGAATTGTGAATGTCATACTATCGGGAAACTCTACATTTTCCAACAAAAATTTACCGTTTTCATCAACCGAAATATAATCCATTACAGGTGGATTTTTTGAATAAATCATTACCGAACTTCCTTCTGTTTTGTCGCTTCCGCTGTATTTTTTCACCGAGCCTGATATTTTTTGTCCTTTTTCAAAATCAATTTCTGCCTGTTCGTAATTGCCTTTTAATATTTCGGGTACATTGTAGCGCCGCCAGCCTTGTGTTTGCATTAATATATCTAAGGCTTCGGTTGTTGTTTTATTATCGTTTTGAAAATAAAAGTTAGGATTTTCTACGTATCCTTTAATTTCGGATGTCAGTAAAAGTGTTGATAGAATGGATATTGTGGTGTCGGCAGGCGAGTCGCTGTTGTCGGTAACCGATACCGAAAAATTTCCTTTTATTGTTGTGTTGTCTGCGTCTGTAATTTTTACTTTGGCAGTTATTTTTTCTCGTGCTTCGTAATTGTTTTTGTTGGTTTTAAATTCTGTATTGGTTTTTTCTTTGTCGTTTATATTAAATATTAATCTTTCGGAAACGGGATTAAGCTGCGAATCCAATAAAAGTATTTGCAAAACTCCCGACTGAAAATCGTTTTTGTTTAATATTATTGCTCTGTCCGAAAAATTCCATTTATCTGCATATAAGGTAATTCCTCTTGTATGCATCAAAATATATAATTGTTTTTCGGTTTCGATATCGGCGGATTTTTGAACGGTTACGTATAAATTATCTTTTACCCAATTTGTTTTTAATGAATATGTATTTTTTTGTGCTTGTGGCAGTTCAAAGCGTTTTTCCAAACCTTTGTCGTTTCTGCAAACGGCATAATATTTTTTATCTTTTTCGACATTCAAATAAAATTTTCCCATACCGAGATGCAATGTTTCTATATTAAACACAACCGCTCCGTCCGAATCAACTATTTCGCCTGTAATTGTTTCAGCCAAACCGTTTGTATTCAGTGCCTTGAATGTAACGCCGCAACTTGCGCCTTCGAGCAAATATCCGCCTTCGGGGAAAAACGAAACATCAAAATCCAACGGGAAACGTGGAACTGTAATATCTTGTAAAAAATGTATTCCTTCAATATCCAACGTTGTATGCAGCGTTGTTGTTTTGTTTTTGTCGAACGAAAAACGCACCGCATTTTTGTCTTCTATGTTGTAGTAAATATTTTCAGGTTTATCGTCAATTTTTATTTTCAGAATATCTTTGTTAAGATTTATTTGCTGTCCGTTGTCGGTGTAACTTAACCGTGCTGTTATTTTCTCGTTTTTTTCGTTGTAATCAAAATCAATATTCGCCTTTATTCTAAGCGATAATGGGCTTATTACTTTTATGTTTTTCGCAAAAAAATAATCTTCGCCCAAGTTTTGCATGTGTTGCGTATATGCTCTGAGAGTGTAATTTCCTTCCGTCAGATTTGAAGGCAAATCAATATTTCCGTAAAACATATTATTGTTGGCACGAATTTTAACGCGCGCTGCAACATTTTTCTGCTGGTTTACAAGTTCAACATACACATATCTGCTGTTGAATTTTGCACGATGCAAAACATCATCAACAAGATATATCTTAAACCAAATTTGCTCGCCCTGAATATACAACGACCTATCGGTATGCACATGAATTTTTTCTTGTTGGGCAATAGAAAGTTGGTTTAGAAAATGATTATTTATTGTATCTGTGTTAAAGCCGTTTTGCTGCCCAAAACCGCTATAAGCAAATAAAATGATAATACAAATTATTGTTGTTTTTTTCATGTTTTACTTTTTATTTAATTGATGTTTTTTTAACCGCAAAGAACGCAAATTAATGATTAGTGATTAGTGATTAATTGTTAATTGTTAATTGTTAATTGTTAATTGATTTTTACCGCAAAGTTCGCAAAAGTTTTTTATCTGAGTGCATTTCATTTTTCATCATTAAATTGATTTTTCGTTTATATTATAAAGTCCATTACAATTAAGGCAAACGTATTGCCTCAAAAAAACTAAAACTTATATCCTAATTTGAGTCTTAATACATTAGCATCAAATATATTACTTATTACATAATCAAACAAGACGAAAATAAATTTATTGTTTTCTGATACTCTAAAATCTATTCCTGCACCAATAAATTCACACCAAGCATAATTAAAATTATACGGATATTTTTCTATTGCTAACGTAAGCCCACCTTCAATAGTTGGACGTATTGAGCCTTTATGATAAGTATATTTACCGCCAAAATCAATTTCGAATTTTGGAACAGAATAATACGAATCGTAAATACCGGTATTTTTTGCATACGACAAATCCAATATTACGCTTATTGATTTATTCCAGCGCGGCACTATAAATTCGGCTCTGCCGCCTATTACAAGTGCACCTGCAACAGATTTATTTTCAGGATAATAAGTTTTATACTTTAACCATTCGTAACCAGCATAAACAGAAAATTTAAAAACCACATTTTTGTTATCAACTTTGGTTTCAAACTCTATACATTCCTCGCCTGTTGTACATTTTAACTGATGATAGGTTTTAGTAAAATCAATCATTGTTTTATGATTGAAGTCTGCTTTTGGCAATTTATTTGCAATTTGCTCTACATCTCCAAATACAAAATTAAGGTCTGTGCGATACTTTAAATCTTTCCTTAACACCACGATACCATTATCTCTAAGATAATCTTCGCGTGTAACATATTTATCAACTTGCTTTGTTATATATAATAATTTTCCATCTTCGTCTTCAAAAATATAATAACCCATTACATTTGTATCATCATCCTTGTAAAAATAAAGATTCATTATACCATGTATAAGATATTCAAGAAATATCGTTCGGGGCGAATTAT
>JAITPP010000230.1 GCA_031289385.1 Prevotellaceae bacterium
TGATTTTTGCTGTAAAATACTGATGGTCCCGACGTTATTTGCGTGCTGTCGTTCCACAAAATTGGCGTGTGATACATGTAGGTTGTAGAATCTACCGAATGATAAATCAGCGAATCGCATAACGCCTGAAAATCAGACTTAAATATTTTTACATTATGATATGCAAAAACATTTCTGACGGTTGTGTCGCTTATTATCACATTTTTTGATACTGTGTCTTGTGTTGATTGCGGTATTGAATCCATTTGCGAAGGATTTTGCAATTTTACATTTCTCGTGATATTTTTTGATGTTGTATTTTGCAAAATATTTTTTGTCGCCGTGTCTTGTATTGTGATGTTTTTCGATACGGTATCAGGCAAAGCAATACTTTGTGTTGTAGTATCTTGCAAAATATTTTTTGATATTGTATCTTGTAAAATATTTTTTGTCGCCGTGTCTTGTATTATGATATTTTGCAAAATAGTATCATTCAAAATTGTATTTTTTGATATTGTATCTTGTAAAATATTTTGTATTGTTGTATCTTGTATTATAACATTTTGCAATGTTGTATCATTCAAATTTGTGTTTTTTGATATTGTATCTTGTTCAAATATATTTTTATTTACAGTATCTTTTACAGATATTTGAGTGGTGGCGGTATCTTTTATTTGTATTATTTTGCAGGTGTCGCAATCTTTTTTTATTTGTACTTTTTGAAACAGCGAACATATTGTATCGGCAATCAGATATGTTGTATCGCTCAACTGTTCAGGCGTTTTAGCAACGGTGTAATAAAGAGCAGCAGGATTTTCGGTTATTATAACCGTTTCGTAATTATCGTTAATCAGGGCTTTGTCGCCAAAAATTATTATGTTTTGTGTGGTGTCAATCATTTGAACGTCTCTAAACAATTCGGCATTTTTTGTTTTGTCGTCGAAGCAAACCGAATCTGCCCAAATTTCTTGCGTTGCCGATTGCACATAAGTGTTGTTCGAAAACGATATTTGATTTTCGTTTGGTTTATACCATCCGTAATCGCTCAAAATAAGATTATTGCCGTTCCATGCTTTTGTGTTTCCTATGAAGGTTGTAATGTCGTTGTGGGTATCGTACAGCATTGTGTCGCAAACAAGAATTATCGAGTCGTTTTTCATTGCAACATCGTTTATAAAAGTAAATACGCCTGTGTTTCCGTCAAAAATTCCGTTTATGCTTTCTATCGTATCGCGTGCTCGTGCAAGAGTTCCGCCTTGTGAGTATGTTCCTATATTTTGGTCGATATTATAATCTACAAATTGTGTTTTGAGCGTGGCGTTTCGTTCGCTGTCGTACATTTTCACAAGCCGTCCCCGCACTTTGGCGAAAATTCCATCGTAAAATATTTTTTCGCTGAGCAAAACTGTGGTTTGATGTGTAACAACAACGTTTCCGAAAAATTCGATAGTGTCGCTCGGATAATAGTGATATGCGCTGTCGCAGGTTATTGTTGCGCCGTTTGTTTTATGAGTATAAATTACGTTTCCTTCGTGTTTGTGAACTTGTCGTCCGTTGAGATACGAAGGGTACGCAGGACGCATAAAATCTGCCTGAAAGCCGAGATGTATGGTGTTCGGATTGTCATTATCTTCCTGAGCGTAAGCAATAAGCGGAAAAATAAGCAGTGCAAGCAATAAACGTAATTTCATTTTTTTCGTATTCAGTAATTTTGTATTTTGTAATTCGGTATTCAAGTATTCCGTATTCCGTATTCAGTAATCAGTATTCCGTATTCCGTATTCAGTATTTAGTATTCAGTAATTTCGTATTTAGTATTTAGTAGCAAAAAATAAATAATCTGTAAAAGATTGTTTTTCTCAAAGCGCAAGCCGTTAGGTTTGCATCGCTCGGTAGAAAAAAGAACCACCCTTCGTATTGCAAGCCGTAGGTTTGCATCGCTCTGCTTTTGGTTGCAGTCCTAACGGACTGCAATGTTGGCGTGGCGTTTATTGTTTCTACCGAGCGATAATCCCTAACGGGATTTTTTGTCATCTTTTATAATTTGTTTCTTTGTCATCATTTCGTATTCCGTAATTTCGTAATTCCGTATTTAGTATTCTGTAATTTTAATTTCTCTAAATTTGACTAACAACTTGTTATTAACAAAGCAAATAATAAATAATAAATTATTTAATTTCCGACTAAATACCAACGACTAAATACTAAATACCATTTATAAATTATTTAATCCAATTTTTACTTTCAAATTTACAGTCTTTATAATCGTCATCAATTTTTATATATGTTTCTGCCTGTTTTTTATCAAGCCATTTAATTAATTTTTCCATTTGTTTTTGTCCTTCTGCCATTTTTTTTATATCAGAAAAATCATCTTTCAAATTTGCTTTATGAGAGGGAATAATTTCTTTTATTTTTACGATTTTATAAACTTCGCGCCCATTTTCATCTATTGATTTAAACGGGTCGGAAACTTGTCCCACTTTCAGTTCTCTGAGAGCAAAATAATTGCTTCCTAATTGGTCTTTGTCAAAACGCGGAGATAGTGTATATGGATTTGCAACCAATCCGCCGTTCATGCGTGTTTTTTCATCTCTCGAAAAAAACATTGCGGCTTGTTCAAACGTAATGCTGTCGCTTGTTATCAGGTTTTTTATGCTGTCGAGCCGCGAAAATGCCAATCGTTGATCGCTTGCCGAATATACGGGTTTTAATAATATGTGCCGTACATTTATCATGTCTTTACCTTGTTTTTCTATCATTTGTATGATATGAAATCCTGATTCGGTTTCTACAATATGCGAAACTTGGGCGGGTTTTAATGATAATGCGGCATTTCTGAAAGATACAAGATAGTCGGTTACAGAGCGTATTCCAAGTTCTCCGCCGCGTTTTGCCGATTCGGGGTCTTGCGAATACAAAATTGCAAGCGTGCTGAATTTTTCACCTTTCATAATTCTTTCGCGCAGTTCGAGCAATCGTTCTTTAACTTCAAAATTGGCATCGGCTGTTGGCGGATAAATTGTTATTTGCTGAAACGAATATTGTTCGGGTATTATGGGAACGCTGTCGGCGGGAATTGTTTCGTAAAATCGTTTTGCATCCGACGGCGTTATTTCAATTCCTTGCATAATGTGGCTTCTCATTTGCCCAATCAGGTTTTCGTTTTCGGCATGTTCGCTAAGCATTTCTCTGACTTTCGACATTGGTTTTTTTAATTGTTCTTCTATTGCTTTTTCGCTGCCGAGTTGTGAAATCATCTGATTTATTCGCTCGTCAACTGCCGCTTGTACTGCCGATGGAGTTACAACCAAACTGTCAATTTTTGCCTGTGCAATAAGTAATTTGCTTTGCAACATATCTTCGAATACGCGGCAAAATAGGTTTTCTTCGCTTAGTATCCCGTACATTCTACGTTGGGTTATTTCCATTTCGATGTCCGACAAAAGCACGGCTTCATTACCAATTACGGCAATTACTTTGTCGATAATGTTATTTTCTTTTTTTTCTTGTGCTTGCGATGTTGTTGCCAATATTGCTGTCAGTAGCATCATCGTTGCTGTTTTGCGTAGTAATTTCATTGTTTTTTTATTTATTATTGTTGATATAAATTTTTACATCATCATTGTTGATGGCTGTGTTATATGTTTCTTCTTCCAAGTTTTGTATTAATTCGCGTTTGCGTTTGTTTAATATTATTGTACGAATTTTTTCATTTTCTTTTTCAATGGGCGATGCAGAGTTTTTTGTCAATATCGAATGTAGTTTTACAAAATAACTGTATGCTGCGTCTTTTGTTTCGTAAAATCTGCGTGTTTGCAATGTTTGTTCGAGTTCGCTGGCTGTTATTCCCGGCGGCAACAATCGCAGCAGTTCGTATGTTTCAACCCATTTGCCGTTGAAAGCATCGTATTTTTCGGCATACATCATACATAAGTCTTCAACCTGTTTCATATCCGAAGTTTTTTCCGATATACACATTTTTTTAATGTTTTCTGTTTCGGGCATTGCGGTTTGTATTTTTATATATGTTGCTTTCATCAATGCCGATTGTACAATAAAAAGTCCTTTGGTTTCGTTGTATATTTTTTCAATTTCATCTTGGGTTATAACCGTATCTACGTTTTTCGAGATGTGATTTTCAAGCTTGTATCTTAATAAAGTCGAACGATATTCTTCTATTTCGTTTGTCAGATTTTTTTGTTTTTCGTCAAGCAATTCTTCGGCTTTTTTCATCATAATCTGATTGTACACCCATGCTGTGGTGTAGGTGGATATTGCGCTTGCGCTGTCGGTTTCAATATCGTTTAACCGAAAAGATTCCGGCAAATTGCTTAAATATAATTTTTTTCCGTAAGCTTCGGCAAGCAGAGTATCGTTGCTGTTGCTGCTACACGAGCAAATTGCCAACGCTAACATTATTATTCCTGCAATTTTATTCATTTTTCATTTTAATTTAATATTGTAATCATAAATTATCTGCTGTAATTAGGGGCTTCGCGTGTAATTGTAACATCGTGCGGGTGATTTTCAATTACGCCGGCTGCTGTAATACGAATAAAAGATGCTTTTTGCAAAGTTTTTATGTCGGGAGTTCCGCAATAGCCCATGCCTGCACGCAATCCGCCAACAAGTTGATAAATTACTTCTTCCAATTTTCCTTTATACGGAACTTGCGCCACAATTCCTTCGGGAACAAGTTTTTGTATATCAACTTCCAAATCTTGAAAATATCTGTCTTTCGAGCCGCTTTGCATTGCTTCGAGCGAGCCCATTCCGCGATATGATTTAAATTTTCGTCCGTTTAATATAATTGTTTCCCCCGGCGATTCTTCAACGCCTGCAAACAGCGAGCCTGCCATAATAATATCCGCTCCTGCGGCTAATGCTTTCACAATATCGCCCGAATAACGAATTCCGCCATCGGCAATAACGGGAATTTTGCCTTGCACGGCTTTTGCAACTTCATATATTGCTGTAAGTTGCGGAACGCCAATGCCTGCAATAATTCGTGTGGTGCAAATTGAGCCGCCGCCTATTCCTACTTTCAAAGCATCTGCTCCTGCGTTCATTAAGTCAATGGCAGCGTCGCCCGTAGCGATGTTTCCTACAATTACGTCAAGATTTGGAAACGTCTTTTTAACTGTTTTCAGCATATCAATAACGCCTTGCGAATGTCCATGCGCGGTGTCGATTACAACAGCATCTACATCCGCCGAAACCAGCGATGCTATTCGTTCGAGCGTATCGCCCGTTACGCCTACGCCCGCAGCCACCCGCAAACGTCCTTTTAAATCTTTACTTGCTTCGGGATTGTCTTTGATTTTTGTAATGTCTTTGAACGTCAGCAATCCGATAAGTTTATAGTTTTCGTCAACAACGGGAAGTTTTTCTACTTTGTGTTTTTTCAGTATTTCTGTGGCTTCTTTAAGATTTGTTTTGTGAGTTGTTGTTATCAGATTTTTTGATGTCATAATACTGCTAATCGGGGTGTTCATGTCTTCCAAAAAGCGCAAATCGCGATTGGTAACAATGCCGATAAGTTTATTGTTTTTATCGACAACAGGAATACCGCCGATTTTAAATTCGTGCATCATTTTCAGGGCATCGCCTACATTAGCGTTTTTGGCTATTGTAATTGGGTCGTAAATCATTCCGTTTTCGGCGCGTTTTACGTGTTTCACCTGCTCTGTTTGTTTTTCGATACTCATATTTTTATGAATAACGCCAATTCCGCCTTTTCGGGCAATTGCAATAGCAAGTTCGGCTTCGGTAACTGTGTCCATAGCCGCAGAAACAATGGGAGTATTAAGTTTGATGTTTCGCGTAAAATTACTTGAAATATCAACCTGACGCGGAAGAATTTCGGAATGTGCGGGGACTAACAAGACATCGTCAAATGTAAATCCCTCGTCTTTAATTCTATCGTTAAGAAATGACATATTTTTTTATTTAAAATCGCGGCAAGTTACAAAAAAGTCGGCATATACAGTTATTTTATTGTTTTTTTAGTGAATTTTAAGGAAAAAAGTATTTTTTGGTGATTGTTGATTTGCTTAATTGTTTTCTTTTGTTGATTTGCTTAATTGTTTTTTGTTGATTTGCTTTTTTGTTTTTTGTTGATTTGCTTTTTTGTTGATTGTTGATTTGCTTAATTGTTTTTTGTTGATTTGTTTTTTGTTGATTTGCTTAATTGTTTTTTGTTGATTTGTTTTTTTTGGTAATTTGAGATAGGCACGCAGATAGCGCAGATGCGACGGATTTACGCAGATAAAAAAATAATGGTTAGTGATTAATGGTTAGTGGTTAATAGCGGCTAAATACTTATTTGTTGATTTGTTTTTTTTGTTGATTTGGGATAGGCACGCAGATTACGCAGATGCGACGGATTTATGCAGATAAAAAATAATGGTTAGGGATTAATGGTTAGTGGTTAATAGCGGCTAAATACTTATTTGTTGATTTGTTTTTTTTGTTGATTTGGGATAGGCACGCAGATAGCG
>JAITPP010000244.1 GCA_031289385.1 Prevotellaceae bacterium
ATGGCAAAAAAAATCCCGTTAGGGATTATCGCTCGGTAGAAACAATGAACGCCACGCCAACATTGCAGTCCGTTAGGACTGCAACCAAAAGCAGAGGGTTGCAAACCTACGGCTTGCAAAACGAAGGATGGTTCACTTTTCTACCGAGCGATGCAAACCTAACGGCTTGCCTTTTTGAAAACAATCTTTTATAGTTTATTTATTTTTTGTTACTTAATCCTGAATATATATTTAATTACATATTTTCACTTACAAATTATCCTGTTTTTATTTGTTATAAAAATGAAAAATTTATTGTAGTTCACTTATCAGATATTAATTATACAGATATAATTTCATATCCGCTAACAGAATTAAAGGATTGTAAATGGTTAAATGAGTATTGAAGAAACGCTTTTATGTTCGGCACAATGTACTTTTCAAGTAACAGTATAGAAAACAAAAAAAATCTTTTTAACTGCGCAGCGAAACGAAATTTAAAATTTATTTTTTATGTGCTTTGTGGTTATTTATCCTTGTTTTTTTACCGCAAAGTTCACAAAAAAAGTACAAAGAACACAAAATCAACAAAAAACAAATCAACAAAAAACAAATCAACAAAAAACATGATTTTTGACCTATACGCCTATAATCATAATTTTTGTAAAAAAATGGGATTTGGCTGGGTAAGGATTTTTAAGATGTTTAAGAGGTGGTAAGGCTGGATACGGAATACAGAGTACGAAATACTGAATACTGAATACTGAATACTGAATACTGAATACGGAGTACTTACGACTTATGACTTATGACTTACAACTTACAACTTACAACTTATTATCACCTTTTAGTATCTAATTTTAATAATACAAAAAGCATTATAGTAAATGCCCAGAGGGATGAGCCGCCGTAGCTTAAAAAGGGTAGGGGGATTCCTATTACAGGCATCAAGCCTATTGTCATGCTTACGTTGGCGGCAAAATGGAAAAATAAAATTCCGAAGACACAGTATGCGTAAATTCGCGTGAACGAAAATCGCTGTCGCTCGGCAATTGCTACCAGCCGAAACAGTAGAATGAGGTATAAACCGATAACAATGATACATCCTACAAATCCTGTTTCTTCGCCTATTGTGCAAAATATAAAATCGGTGCTTTGTTCGGGTACAAAATTAAATTTTGTTTGTGTTCCCTGCAAAAATCCTTTGCCAATCAGTCCGCCCGAACCTATTGCTATTTTCGACTGATTTACGTTGTATCCCGTGCCTTGCAAGTCGATTTTCATTCCAAGCAAATCTTCTATTCTGTCGCGTTGGTGCTGTTTCAACATATTTTCAAAAACATGATCGACAGAAAAACTTATGAATATCGACGAAAAAAAGAAAGTAATCACAAACAGTAATTTTGCCGTGCGTTCTTTGTATAAAAACAAAAGTATTATGGAAGATATTGCTACATAAATTAAAATCAGATATTGAATTTTTATATTAATTCCTGTTTCGTTGCGTACAAACAGCGTAAATATCAATCCCATAAAAAGTATTAACGAAACTTTTATGCTTTTCCACAAGAATTTAAAGTTAAGAATAAAGAAAATAAACACCGAAAGCAGGGCAAGAATACAAACTGTTTCGACTACCGGCAGCAGCAGCGACAAAATAAACAATGCCGAAATGTACAATATTCCTATTATTATCCAGCCGTTCATTCCTTCGCGGTAAAGCATTATCACAAACGATAAAAACACTAATGCCGAGCCTGTATCTTTTTGCATAAAAATTAATCCTATGGGAATAAGAAATATTATCAGCAGTTTCAGGATATTTGCAGGATATGTTACTTTAAATCCGTATTCGCTCATAACGTGGGCTACCATTAAAGATGTGGCTACTTTCATAAATTCAACAGGTTGTATTCGCACTGAACCGATAGCCAGCCACGATTTTGAGCCGTTTACTTCTGTTCCCGAAACAAGCACAAATACTAACATACACACCATAAGCAAATATAAGGGAAGCGACAGCACGGTGAATACTTTTATATCGCAACACATTACAATAAAGGCAAGTACAAGAGCCGATGCAATCCATATAATTTGCATTCCGTAACGTTGCGACATATCAAAAATGCTTGAATGATTGACATCGTAAACCGCCGAATACACACAAAGCCAGCCTATACTGACAAGAATAAGGTATATTATAATTGTAGTCCAATCTAAACTGTGTAATATGCTTTGTTGCCTATTCATTTGTTTTTACTTTGTTCAGGAAGTTTGCATTTATCATTTTTTCTTCAACGTAGGGGCGGGTAGTAGTTCCTGTAAGATATTTTTCTATTATCAGGCTTGCGATAGGAGCAGCCCACGTTCCGCCATAGCCTGCATTTTCAACATAAACGGCTACTGCAATTTTAGGATTTTCGCGTGGTGCAAAACATGCAAATGCCGAATGGTTTTCGCCATGAGAGTTTTGCGCCGTTCCTGTTTTTCCGCAAATATCAAGCCCTGCAACATACGCGCCGCCTGCCGTATTGTTCATTCCAAATCCGTTTACAGCCAGATACATTCCATCAATCACTTTTTTATAGTTTTCGGTATCAACTTTTGTATAATGTTTTACTTCAAACGATTTGTCAATTCCATTTTCTGCTATATCTTTCACTACATGAGGCGTATAATAATATCCGCGATTGGCGATTGTAGCCATAAAGTTTGCAATTTGCAGCGGAGTACATCCTATTTCGCCCTGTCCTATTGATAGTGATATTATTGATAGCGATTTCCAACGGTTTCGTCCGTGTATGTCGTCGTAGTTTTTTGTTGTTGGCAGCGAGCCGCCTTTTTCGCCGTATAAATCGCTGTCGAGTTTTCGTCCAAAACCGAACGACGAGCAATATTCTTTCCAACTGTCAAGCGCATCGTAAATGTTTTCGTATTTAGGATTGTCTATAATATTGCGAAAAACGTAGCAATAATAAGCATTACACGACATCAGCAGTGATTTTGTCAGGTTAATAGGCGAAGGATGCGAATGACAAGCAACTCCGCGCCCAACAGGATAACCCATAGCACAAGAATAATATGTATCGGGAGTTAAAACATTTTCTTGCAAACCTATAAGAGCATTGGCTATCTTAAATAC
>JAITPP010000336.1 GCA_031289385.1 Prevotellaceae bacterium
AATATTATTCATTTTTTGTTGTTATAATTTGAATACAATAATTAGTCAGTTTTATTAAATCTTGTTCATTTTTAAAATTTACTTTTTTTGCTGATACGTATTTATTTATTTCGTCTTTGCATTGAGGAAATACTTTTATAAACGTTTTTTTGCTGTTTGCTTTGTTAAATTTTCCATCTGTTTCGAAGAAAAAATCGTCGATAATTTTAAATTTTATATCGCGATACACTGCCAATTTTTTTTCATCTCCATTAGCATATATATTTTTGTAATTTACTACGGCTGTGGTTGAACTTGATTGCCCATAGGCTGCTGTTTTATCCTGAGTATAAGTGTATTCTATACGGCATTTTTTGAAAAAATTGACATCTTTAAAAGTTACCAACAATTCGGCAAAACTTTTTTCGGATATATAATGAAATACTCGATTGTCGATAATAACGCGAGAAACATCTTGCGGATTCAAAACAGATAAAATATTTTTGTTTTTATCTAAAAATTGCATCTCGCTGAGTAGTGTGTTATAGTTAAATTTTGCCGAATCTATAATTCCATTTTTAAAAAATATTTTTCCTTGCGTAAATTCCGGAAATATATAAATTGTATCAGGCGGCAAGGCTTCAATAATATTTTTTCCATCGTTTATATTAACATTTTTTATTTCTATTATAGAAACTTTTTGCGCAAAGCATGTAAATCCGACAGCAAATAATAATGTGAATAAAGTAATGTTTTTCATTGTTATTATATTTTATTTAAAATTTAAAATTTATCTTTGCAAAGATAAACAAATATATAAAATGAAACAAGTATTTCTAATATTTTTAACAATTATTTTTGCAATAACATTATCTAATGCTCAAAACATTGAAAATGTGAAGCACACATATTGCCGAAAAACCGCCGAAAAAATAATTATTGATGGCATGTTTGACGAATCGGCATGGAACGCTACCGAATGGATTGATGATTTTGAAGATATTCGCGGCGGCGGTTTTCCTAAATATAAAACACAGGTTAAAATATTGTGGGATAATGATTTTTTGTATCTTGCCGTTAAATTTGACGAGCCTCATATTTGCGCAAAAATAGATGAAAATGAACAGCAAATTTATCTTGATAATGCCTTCGAATTGTTTATTGATATCGACTGTGATGCCCGTAATTATTACGAATTTGAAATAAATGCAAATGGCGCAACATGGGATTTGCAAATGGATAAACCATATCGCGATGGCGGAAATTACAACAGCAATTGGAATATCAACGGTTTGAAAAAAGCAATTATCACGAGCGGAACATTAAATAATCCCAATGATATCGACAGTTTTTGGACAATAGAACTTGCAATTCCGTTTTCGGTTTTCGATGAATATTCTAATGGCAGCCGCCCCGACGAAGGTACAACGTGGAAAGTAAATTTTTTGCGTGTGCAGTGGTATTTCGATATTATTGATGGAAAATATGTAAAAAAAACAGATGATAAAGGCAAACAATTAAAATCTGATTTTTGGGTTTGGACGCCGCAAAAGCAAGTAAATATGCACATTCCCGAACGTTGGGGAATTGTAGAAATGAAGAATTAAAAATTAAGAATGAAGAATGATTTTTTTAAAATAGAATTAAAAACGAATAAAAATATGATAAATAAAAAACTTTTAAATCCGCAAAGTATTGCAATTATTGGAGCATCAAGCGATGTTCATAAACCCGGAGGAAAATTGCTGAAAAATTTACTCGAAAGTAATTTCACAGGAAATATATATGTTGTAAATCCCAAAGAAACCGAAATACAAGGCGTAAAATGCTTTGCAAAAACAGAAGACATTCCAACGGTTGATTGTGCAATTTTGGCTATTGCTGCAAAATATTGTGTCGAAACTGTTGATATACTTGCAAATAAAAAGCAAACAAGAGGTTTTATTATTATTTCCGCAGGATTTTCAGAAGAGAATAAAGAAGGCGCTGAGATTGAAAAAAGCATTACAGATATAATAAATAATGTCGGCGGAAGCCTTATAGGACCTAATTGTACGGGATTTTTAAATTCAAATTACACGGGCGCTTTCGACACGCCTATTCCTATTATAAACCCGCAAGGCGTTGATTTTGTTACAGGTTCGGGAGCAACAGCCGTATTTATAAAAGAATATGGAATTTCAAACGGCTTGCAATTTAATAGCGTTTGGGCGGTTGGAAATTCGGCGCAAATTGGTATTGAGGATGTTCTTGAATATTGGGACGAAACATTTACCGCCGAAAGTTCACGTGTAAAAATGATTTATATGGAAAAAGTAGGAAACCCGCAAAAACTGCTTAAACACGCCTCGTCGCTTGTTCGTAAAGGTTGCAAAATTGCGGCGATTAAATCAGGAAACTCAAGCGCAGGAAGCCGTGCAGCATCTTCTCACACAGGAGCATTGGCAACATCCGATGTGGCTGTTGATGCGCTATTTCGCAAAGCAGGAATTGTGCGCTGCTACAATCGTCAAGAACTTGCGACGGTTTGCGCCGTGTTTATGCATCCCGATGTTAAAGGAAAAAATATTGCCGTTATAACTCATGCGGGCGGTCCTGCCGTTATGCTCACAGATGTTTTGTCAAACAACGGATTGGAAATTCCGCAAATAACAGGCGATGCTGCAAATGAATTATTATCGCATCTTTTTGCAGGCTCATCAGTTGCCAATCCTATTGATTTTCTGGCGACAGGCACAGCCGAACAACTCGGCAAAATTATAGATTATTGCGATACAAAATTTGATAATATCGATGCAATGTGCGTAATTTTCGGAAGTCCGGGACTTTTCCAAAATTGGGATGTTTACAATGTTTTAGACGAAAAAATGAATACGTGTAAAAAGCCTATTTTTCCGATTCTTCCGTCAATAATAAATGTTAAAGATGAGATTCAGGATTTCATTTTTAACAAAAAACGAATAAATTTTCCCGAAGAATGTGTATTTGGCAATGCGCTTGCAAAAGTTGTAAACGCACCAAAACCGCAACCCGAAAATATTGATTTACCAAAAATTAATACCGATGCAATTCGTAAAGTTATCGAAAATTGCGAAAACGGATATTTAGGTTTGAAAGAAATCGGCATATTGCTTGATGCCGCCGAAATTCCACGAAAACAAGAAATTGAAGTAAAAACAGAAACGGATGCTATAAATTTTGCGCGTAAAGTTGGCTATCCGCTTGTAATGAAAGTTGTTGGACCTGTACATAAATCGGATGTAGGCGGCGTTGTACTTGATGTGCAAAATGAAGAAACGGTTATAAAAGAATTTAATCGTCTCATAAAAATTCAGGAAACAACAGCAGTTGAGATATATCCAATGTTATCGGGAACAGAAATATTTGTCGGCGCAAGCAGCGAAACAAATTTCGGACATCAAATTTTATGCGGACTTGGCGGTATTTTTGTAGAAATACTTAAAGATGTTCAATCGTCGCTATCGCCTGTAAATAAGGATGAAGCCCGCGAAATGATTAGCCGTTTACGCGGGTATAAAATAATAAAAGGCGTGAGAGGAAAAGAGCCTGTAAACGAAAATTTGTTTGCTGAAATTATTACAAAAGTATCGGCATTGGTGCAGGCTGCGCCCGAAATTGCCGAAATGGATTTGAATCCTTTGCTTGGAACGGCAACAAATATTGTGGCTGTTGATGCGCGAATAAGAATTGAAAAAAATAAACTTACGGAATATTAAATATTTATGAAATTTTCGGAACGTTCAAATACAGAAAAAACTTTTGCCGTAATCATAATTATTTTGATTATCGGTGTTATTTTGCGCTGGGGATTTATAAAATCGGAAGTTAAGCGTTCATTAAAATTTTTCGATAAAGATAAAACGGAAAATGTTGTAAAGTAATTTATTGCTGATAAAGAAGAAGTTATCGAAGTTAAGAAGTTAAAAAGATAAGAAGTTATAGAAGTTAAAGAGAAGTTAAGAAGTTATTGCTTGGTTTAATTTTTTGCAAAAATTTAATATTTCACAAAAGTGTGGGTAAAATCTGTTAAAATTGATTAAAAAATAGTCGTTCTAAATTTGTTAATTTCTTAGCCTTTATTTTCAAATTTCCCTTAGTAGCCAATAAATTACTCTCAAATCACCCTTATTTTCAATATCTTAATAAGGGAATAAGGGGAAAACATCTAAGAAAAATTTGATGCTACTAAGGGTACTTCACAAAAATAAAGGTAAAAAATTTGCAAAAATAAACCCTTAGTTTTTTACATTCACTACAAAGGCACTAAGAACACAAATATTTTTTACAGAAATATTTAGTCAATATTTTCTTTGTGAACTTTGTGTCTTTGTGGAAAAATAAAAACAGAATCGCTTTTACAAAAAAATATGCCGTGTAAAGTATAATTTTCAAAAATTATTGAATAACGACTAAATACTAACGACTAAAAACTAACGACAATAACGCATCTGGAAGTTAAAAAACGTTAAACCTTACATTTCTTTGCAGCGTTTTTATCTGAAAAATCATCTATGAAATATAAATGCAATGAAAATTTAAATTAATTTTATCAAAAACAAAACAAATATACTATGAAAAATGACAATTATAAATTTGTAATAGCTATAATATTAGTAATTTATACTGCCGTGACTATTACTTCATGCGGTTCTCCTCGCGTTAATGTTAAAATAATAAAACATGAGCCGCCGATTGCAACAGACTCAACTGTAATAATTTATAGACGAGCAAGATACATTCCAAATGAAGCGGAACAGTTAGGCATTATAAAAATAAATTGCACAGAATTATTTTCTAAAAATTGTGATTCGGCTTCGGTTTTTTCCATAGCCAAAACCGAAGCCCAAAAAGCCGGCGGCAATGCACTATTAATTACGAAATATAAAAAACTTTCATTTCTAAATTCAAATCTCAAATTAAACGCCGACATAATAAAAGTTTCGGATTTCGAATCTCCGCTTAATAATAGTTACAGAGATAAAAGATATGTACTCCATGATATTCATGAAAAAGGAACATTGAATTTACGTTTTTCATTGCCTTATATAAATATTTTCAATTTCAAATTCGATAAAGACAGAGTACACGATGCAGGATTTATTGGCGCATTATTTGGAATTGATTATTATCATAAAAACAATCAATATATAAGTTTGTTTGCAGGTGCAGGTATAAATTTTCTTGCGCCTGCGCCAGCCCCTGTTGACTATGGTGATGGCGAATATGATTTTTTATATTCAGGATATTTCGGACTCACAAATAATTACCATTATGAAAATTTTATTTTTGGATACGGTTTATCGTATTCGCGCAATATTTGGCATCACAGAAATTATGGCGATTATTATGATGTTGAAGATATTATGCCCAATAAAGATTACTACGACAAATCGTTAGGGTTTGTTTTTAGTTTTCATTATTCGTTGAGAAATTTTAGCGCGGGATTAATTTATCGTCCTGATATTATTCGTTTAAATTCAAGTGTTAAATTCATGTATAAACATTTGATAAGCATTGATTTTGCTTGGAAAATTCGTTTGAAAACAGTAGGTAAAAAGTGAAAATCACATTAATAAATTTTGATTAACTTTGCGAATTATCTTCAAAAAAAATAAATTATTTTTGTTGATATAAAATATTAACTCATTAAAATTCAAATATATGAAATGTAATATAGGCGATAAAATACGATTTTTAAATGATGTTGGCGGAGGAATAATTGTTGGCATTGCAAACAAAACAACCGTAATTGTGCGTGACAGCGACGGTTTTGATATTCCAACGTATATTGCTAATATTGTGGTTGTTGCGGAAAATAACGAAAAAAATTTAATCACCGAAGACAGAATTAAACCGATTGAATTTGATAAAACCGCCGAAATAACAAAAAATAAGCAACCGACAGAAAAATCGCAGATAAAAACAAACAGCGAAACAAATATTGCCCAGCCCGAAGACAGCGATGGCATTGAATTTGAGATTGCGCTTGGATTTTTGCCTGTTTCAGCAGATAATCCCAACGACAGCGATTTGGAAATTTTTATGATAAACGACAGTTCTTACCGAATGTTTTACACTTTCGGAAAATGGAAACAATCAGAAATTGAGCCTGTTAATAAAGGCGAATTGGAAGGCGACAGTAAAGAATTTGTAGGAATATTGAAAAAGGATGAAGTAGTTGAATCGCCTGTTTTTCAAATAAACCTTATTTTATTCAAAAATCGTAATTATACCGCACAAACGGTACAACAAATTGATTTTGAAATAAATCCTGTGAAATTTCTGAATAAAAAAATATTCACCGAAAATGATTTTTTCGAGCAAAATGCTTATATTTATATCTTGACAAGCAGTCGTAAAAAATTAAAGGATTATATTGATAATCTTTCGGATAGCGATATTGAAAAATAATTAAAAGAAAAAAACGACATTCAACACATAA
>JAITPP010000307.1 GCA_031289385.1 Prevotellaceae bacterium
CAGCAGCGCGTCCCGGCCCCATTGTTAAAATTGTAACAGTTGAGTTTGGATGTTTGTCTTTTAGCAAAAGCGCTTGTTCGAGAGCATTTAAATCTTCGGGATTGAAAATTGCAGGAAGAACTGCCCTGTTGATAGTTCCGTCTTCTTTCATCGCATCTTTTCCGACGTTTCGAGTATCGGGAACTTGCTTTGCCAATACAACAATTTTTAATGTTTTTGTCATAAATAGTCTATTTTATATAAATAAATTATTTGAATTTAGCCGACAAAGGTATGAAAAAAAATAAGAACATTTTACTTTAAATGTGATAATTTGTTAATTTGCCAGTATGATAATGGGTTAATGGGATAATTTTTTAATTTGCTAATGTGCTAATATGTTAATTTTTTTACCGCAAAGGATGCTAAAAAAATGGAATTAGTAAAAAAGCATAGATATGTATTTTAAAAGTCATTGTAAATTAACATAATAAAATCTATATTTCTATCGAAATTTACCAATTCCAATTTTTTATCTGTGTAAATCCGTCGCATCTGCGTTGTCTGCGTGCCTATCTCAAATCAACAAAAAATAAAATCAACAAAAGCATTTACAATTAATAAAAAACGCCAATAATTCCAAAAAAAATTATCAGCGTTTTCAAAAAAAAACAATTACGAAATTATTTTTATTTAAGTCGTGCTTGTCCTGTGCCTATTGTTTTTCCGTCTAAATAGGCGGTTATTTCATAAATTCCTTTTGCTACTTTTACATCGCCGAAGTTATAATAAATGCAAAGTTCTATTTCTTCGCCTTGATAATCTATTTCGCGTGCTGCCGAATATATTATCTGTTCGCCGTCGGATTCAAAAAAGTTGTTTTCGTTTGTTGTCAGTACTATTCCGTCGGGACCTTTAACTCGAATATAAATTGTTTTCAATCCGCGTTGGGCAATGGAATTTTCGATAAGCGTAACGCATGCTCTTATATGGCTTGTTCGGCTGGCGCGTTCGGTATCTTTGTCTTTTTTTGTCATTCCTTGCACTGTCATTCCTCTGGCTTTTATTACAGAGCCTTGCTGCACTTTTGTTGAAAGTTCATCGGCGCGTTGTACTACTTCGTCGTGTTTTTGTGTGATTGTTTGAACTTGTTCCCGTATCTCAATATTTTCGGAAATAAGTTTTTGATTTACAGTGTTTAGCGAGTCTATTTGCACTATGTAATTTTGCATTATTGAGCGCAGCGTTCCGAGTTCTTTTTCGTAGGCTCGTATTTTTTGCAAATTTCCGGCTTCTGTTTTCTTCACTTTTTGAAGCAGGAGTTCTATTTTTTCCTGTTCGCGCCGCAATTCTATGTTTATAGAATCGTTGTCGGTTTGCAATGTTGCGTATTCTTGCCTTAGTGCATCAAGTTCGCCAATCAGATTTTCTTTGTCGTTGGTTAGCACAACTTGTTGTTCTACATTCTCGCTGTTTTCTTTCGATTTCAAATAAAGCAACGCTCCCAACACGATTACGGCAATACATAAAATGCCTGTTATTACTTTGAGAACTGAATTCATTTTGTCGTTTTTTGTTTTTTCTCCTTCCATAATTTTCAATTTTTGTTTGTTATTATTCTAAAAATTTCTTCTAAATGTTGTTCTTTTTCACGTAAAGTTATTATTGTAAGATTATTATCTTTTGCGTGGTTAAATATTTTTATTCTGATATCGTCTGTTGTTGTGCTTTCTATTAAAAAATGTTGAGGGTTATATGTTTCAATAATATTGCCGAATTTTATGTTTTTTATTGTATTGATATTTTGATTTTGCAAAAATTCAACTTCAACTCGCTGAACAGGGTTTAACGACATCGATTTAAGCGATTCTATTGATTTATCGGCAACAATTTTTCCTTTATTTATAACTATTGCGCGGTTGCAAATGGCTTCTACTTCTTGCATTATGTGAGTAGAAAGTATTACCGTTTTTTCTTTGCCGATATTTTTTATCAGATTTCGTATTTCTACAATTTGGTTTGGGTCTAATCCTGTTGTAGGCTCGTCGAGAATCAGAACATCGGGATTGTGCAGAATTGCCTGCGCAAGTCCAAGCCGCTGGCGGTATCCTTTCGATAGTTGTCCTGCTTTTTTATGGGCTTCGGGCGTTAATCCCGTAAGTTGCAAAACGTCTTCGATTTTGTCTTTCAGTTTTTGCTTGATGCCGTAAATCTGTCCCGACATTTTAAGATATTCGCGAACATACATATCATAATACAGCGGATTGCTTTCGGGCAAATATCCTATGAGTTTGCTTGTTGTTTGCGGATTTTTTTCGACATCAACGCCGTTTATGGTTACGTGCCCGCCCGACGCTGCAATGAAACCTGTGATTATTTTCATTGTCGTTGATTTTCCTGCTCCGTTTGGACCAAGAAATCCTAAAACTTCGCCTTTTCCGGCTTCGAAACAGATATTATTTAATACCTGTTGCTTGCCATAGAATTTGCTTATATTATTAACCGAAACGGACACCCTTTTAATTTATTATTTATAATTTAATATTTGTAATCTTTTGTGCTTGATTTTTTTTACTATTAACTTCTCTAACTTCTTAACTTCTTTGTTCTTTGTTCTTGATTCTTGTCTCTTTTTTTACCACAAAGTTCACAAAGAAAAAAACACAAAGAACACAATTTTTTATATCAATATTTTTTTACTATTAACTTCTCTAACTTCTTAACTTCTTTTAACTTCTTTGTTCTTTGTTCTTGATTCTTGTCTCTTTTTTTACCACAAAGTTCACAAAGGTTTTTTATTTGCAAAATCGTAATTCATAATTCGTAATTGTTTCTTGTCTATTCAAAAATATCATCCAATTTTTCTTTATCTTCTATTCTTTGTTTCAGAATATTTGCATAGTCGTCGATGCTATCGTCAATGCTTGTACCCAGTTCTTTTGCTTTTTCGAGCCATTTCACGGCAAGTTCAAATTTTTCGAGCATTTCGCACGAAAGTGCAATATTATACATTATTTGCGATTGTTTTAATCTCGAAATATCTTCTGAAATTGCTTCTGTCCAATACATTGCGGCGTTTGTCCAATCCTGTTCGTTCATTGCTGCGTTGTATGCTTTTGTTAAATTCGTGTTTCGTCTGTCGTAATACGAATCGTAAAATATCAGGCGTTCGGCGGTTTCCCATGTGGGTGTTATTCGTTTTGCAAAATCTTTTCCAATCATTTCTGCTGTAATTTGCCGAGCATCTTCTATTTTCGGTGCGGGAATGAATGTTCCATCTTCTTCGCGATATGCGGGAATCACAACGTTATCTTTGCTTGTATGTTGCATCACTTTATTTCCTGTGTAAACGTCGTAGGCGTTTATTTTTGCAACAAAATCTACGTTTGTGAGCATCGGGCGTTGTTTTGTTCTTTCCAAAAGATAATTTGCGCTGATATTAACAAATTCAATGGCAATAACAACTTTTGCGCCCGACTGTTCCGAAATCATATCGAGTTCTTCTTTGGGCATATCTTCATCCATCATAGTTGTATCGCTGTAAATGTTGTAAACAGCAATATTGCTGTATTCGAACACTGGCGATTCTTCAAAAATTTCTTTTATACCGTTTGCGACTGTATTTACAAGAATACTGTCGAGAGTATGTGTTTCCGATTTTTTATTTTCTGCATTTTGATAATAATGTATTGCCACAATAGCAACATTTTTATCGCCTTCACCAAAATTTATTTTTGTTTCGGGAGGCGAAAGTAATTGTATTTCTACAATTTCGGCTGTTTGTGCCAACATCATTGTTGTGCAAATTGTGCATAAAATAAAACTTGCAATGCTTTTCATGATTCTTAGTTTTATACTTAATTATACAAAAATAATACCAATTTTCAACAAAAACAATCAAAAGGGCAGTTTTTATCATAATTTCACATTTTTAGGCAAAAAACGAGAGACGAGAAACGAGAACCAAGAACAAAGAATCAAGAACAAAAAATCAAGAACAAAGAAGTTAGAGAAGTTAAAAGAAGTTAAGAAGTTAGTTGTAAAATTTTATTGATATAAAAAAATTGTGTTCTTTGTGTTTTTTTCTTTGTGAACTTTGTGGTTGAGAAAAAGAGCAAAGAATAAAGAAGTTAATTTTGAAATTACGAATTACGATTTTGTGAATTTATTTACCATTATTTTCAAAAATTTCCTTAGTGGCGAAGAAAATAACTCTCAAATAACCCTTATTTTCAATGTTTTAATAAGGAAAAAACGCAAAAAAACCGACTGCGCAAAGTCGGTTTTGTATTTAAAATTAAAAAGCCAAATGCTGTTTTTGCCAATTATTTTGTTGATTGTTTTAACTCTCCCGCAATAAAAACAATAGTAAGTTCTTTAGCATTTTTAGTAATTATAATCAAACCTTCACTTATAAGGTGTATGTTTGTTATATCGCCGTTTTCTCTGGTTTCGACAAGAGGTTTAGCCTTAGAATCATTTTTTATTGCATTGGCAAATTCATCTACTGCCGATTTCATTAGTTTACCATCTTTTTCCGATTTCAAAGTAAGAACTTTCATACCCTTAATATTTACTATTTGATTCGTCTTGAGATTAAAGTCTGGTAACATGGAGTTTAAACCAAAATCTTTAATTATTTCCGCCCCCAACGATACATAACTAAATCGTTCATCATTCGAATACTTGTCGAATAATTTTTGAAATTCCTGTGCCTGCGCCGTTATTACCATTGTGAGTAATGTTACGACTAAAATTGTTAATTTTTTCATACTTTTTTTGTTTAATATTTATTATAATTTAAAGTTTAATTTGTCGAATGTATTTTGTATTGTTTTGTTCAAGTCTTCTAATTTGTGCAATGGTTTCAGACTTTCGTTTATTTTGTTTATGTTTTTCACGGGTTTCATTCGTGTTTCAATAGTTTCGGATATTTTAATTATTTTTTCTCTTGCTGTTTGCAATGCCAGCTGGCTGTCGTCGATACGTTTTCCATTTATCACTATATAATTTTCTTCGACTTTTGGAATAAAAACCGTAAACAGTAATAAAACGCTTGCCGCAACAGCAGTTAATAATGATATTATAAATTGTTTTTTGTGTACAAATTGAGTTTTGATTTTGGGTAAATGTGTCGGATATTTTTCTGATTTTTCGGCTGCAAATGTTTCAAAAAGTTGTATATATGCTTTGTGTTCGGCGGCAACATTTGTTGAAGCAAAATATTTTTTCAGTTCCTGCTCTTGCTCAATTGTAGTTTCGCCGTCAAAATATAAATTCAAAAGTTTATTTATTGTTTCCATGATATTTCATCTGTTTTTTTACTAATTTATTATTAATTGTTCTCTTATTTTTTGTCGCGCCCGCGAGAGATTTACGCGAACAGCATTTTCTGACAGCAATGTAATTTCTGCAATTTCGGCAATTTCCAAACCTTCTACATCTCTCATTCTTATTATTGTTCGCTGCAATTCGGGCAAACGGTTTATTAATATTGTAGCCTGTGTTGCCATATCTTTTTTTTCGAGTTGCGCGTGTGGGTCAAATTCTTCGTATTCCAAGTTTTCCGATAATTCGCTGTCATCATGTTTTTGTCTTAATTTATCAAGACATAAATTTCGCATCGTTCTCAACACAAATCCTTTAATATTTTCAATTTTATCTAATTCGTTTCGTCTTTCCCACAATTTTAAGTTCAAATCCTGAACGGCATCTTGTGCTGTATGCTCGTCGCGCAAGATTGATTTTGCAAGTCGATAAACATTGTCGGCAAGTTCCAGAATTTTATTGCTAAATTGTTTTGTATTCATTTTTATTTGTTCGTTTATATATTAATAACGTAATTGCGCCGATTTTATTACATCAAATTTCATTTTTTTTTCAAAATATTTTTTTTGCACATAACATTATCCATTAATTTACAGCATATTGCAAAAAAAATATTTTTTTATAAGTAATTTTTAAAATTAACAAAAATAGTATAAAAAATGGTATTTAGTAATTGGTATTTAGTATTTAGTCGTTAGTATTTAGTCGCTGGCGTTATTAACCATTAACCATTAATCACTAACCATTAACCATTAATCACTAACCATTAACCATTAATCACTAACCATTAACCATTAATCACTAACCATTAA
>JAITPP010000015.1 GCA_031289385.1 Prevotellaceae bacterium
CGGCTAAAGCCTGTTGTTTATATTCTTATATTCCAAACAGCTAAAGCTGTTGGCAATTCAACCAAATTTGAAATTTCTGTGTTATGCCTAACGAAGGGTTGAATTGCCTACGTTCGGCATAGCGAAAGACACCACGCCAAACAAAAGTTTATCAAGTTTTAAAGTTCATAAAGAATAGTCAATAGTAAATAATCAATAATAAAGAATAAATAATAAATCGTCAATGGCAAATGTTTTTCGCAATTTTCTCCGCGCAGTTTTCGCCATCCATTGCCGATGATGTTATTCCGCCTGCATAGCCCGAGCCTTCGCCGCAGGGATACAATCCTTCGATTTCGACGTGCTGCATATCGTCGTTTCGCGGAATACGCAGGGGCGACGATGAGCGCGATTCTACGCCTGCAATCAGGGCTTCGGCGGTGATAAAGCCGCGCATTTTGCTGTCGAATATTTTAAAGGCGTTTTGCAATCGCTTTGTAATTAATTCGGGCAGCCACTCGTGCAGAGGCGATGTTTGCAATCCTATAATATACGACGATTTGGGAAGATTTGACGAATATTTTGAATTTACAAAATCCGTCAATCGCTGCGCAGGGGCTATCTGTCCGCCGCCGCCGTGTGTAAATGCGTTATTTTCTATTTGTTGCTGAAATTTTAATCCGCAGAGGTTTTTATATTTTTCAAATTCTTTCAAATCCTCCGTGCGCGTTTCTACCACTATTCCCGAATTTGCAAACTCCGTATGCCGCTGCGACGACGACATTCCGTTTACCACAATCGCATCCGCACTTGTTGATGCGGGAACAATGTAACCTCCCGGACACATGCAAAACGAATAAACGCCTCGCTCGGCAACCTGCGCACTCAAAAAATAACTTGCTGCGGGCAAAAATTCGTTTCTCGTTTTACTGTGATATTGTATTGAATCTATGAGCATTTGCGGATGTTCTACACGAACGCCTACCGCAAAATTTTTAGATTCTATTTTTATGTTTTTTTGCTGTAAAATTTTGTAAATATCGTGAGCCGAATGTCCGCAGGCAAGAACGATGGCTTTCGCCTTATAAACATTGCCATCGGCGCATTTTACACCTTCGGCTTTTCCGTCGGCAATAATTATATCCGTAACTTTGCTGTTATAATAAATTTCGCCTCCGCAATCTGTAATTGTTTGGCTCATATTTTTCACTATTTCAGGCAGTTTATCAGTGCCGATATGTGGGTGCGCCTCGTATAAAATTTCGTCTTGTGCGCCGTGAAAATGAAAACGCTGAAGCACGCCAGAAACATTACCACGCTTATTTGAACGTGTATATAATTTTCCGTCAGAAAACGTTCCCGCACCGCCCGCACCATAACAATAATTCGATTCGGCATTTATTGTTTTATTGCGAATCATTGCGGCTACGTCTTTTTTGCGCTGACTTACATCTTTGCCGCGCTCAACAATCACAGGCTTGAAACCTAATTCTATCAAACGCAACGCAGCAAACAAACCTGCGGGTCCCAAACCGATAATCAAAATTTCGGGCTTTGATGTTACATTTTGATAATGAAAATCGGCTTTTTGAGGCGTTGATTTTTCTCCGCAAAAAACATTAATCTGCAAATTTATTTTCGGCTGCCGATGTCGTGCATCTATTGATTTTTTTTCTATCTGAATATCATTTATATCGGCGGCAGATATTTGCAATTGGCGTGCAACAATTTTTTTGAGAGCCTCGCCGTTTGCCGCCTCTTGTGGTTGAACTGTTATTTTTATTTTATGCTGCATAGTATTTTTTAAGTTATAAAGTTTGTCAAGTTCATAAAGTTTGTCAAGTTCATAAAGTTTTTAAAGTTTGTCAAGTTCATAAAGTTTGTCAAGTTCATAAAGTTTTTAAAGTTTTTAAAGTTTGTCAAGTTCATAAAGTTTACTACAAATCTCGTAATTCGTAATTTTCGTAATTCGTAATTTTTTTAGCCCCTAAATCCCCTGAAGGGGACTTTGCGGCAGTGCTTAAATTTTCTGCATTGCCAAACTCCCCATTTAGGGGGCTGGGGGGCAATTCTTAATTCTTAACTCTTCATTCTTCATTCTTAACTCTTCATTCTTCATTCTAAAAGTCGTGCGGGTGAACGTTTGTAATTCTATTATTCGCTTGTGCTCCGCACTCTGCTGCCACGCTCTTCATCCCCACATTCCGCTGCGCTGCATACGGGGTTATCATTGTTTAAGTCCTTCGGACTTTTTTTCTTTAAACTTCCTTCGTAATTCGTAATTTCGTAATTGACTTTCCTACTTACAACTTATGACTTACAACTTACGACTTACGACTTACGACTTACGACTTATGACTTACGACTTACGACTATCTAAAACCTATACGTAACTCCTGCTGATACAATAAATCCCGGTACTTGATAGCGGCTGTAAATATCGTATTTCTGATTTAATATATTCGACAAATTAAAGAATGTTGAAAACTGATTTGTAACAAGATATTCTGCGCCTAATCCTATATCGAAAACGTCTTTCAGTTTGCGATCGGCAGCATTAGCATTGTTATAGGCATAACGCTTAAGCATTGTTCGCATATCGGCAGTTAAAATTAACTCGTCTGAAATTTTATAACGTACATTCAAATTGCCTTCAAACGTTGGTTTGTGCCACGCATGTTTAATTGTTGTATCATCATCAACATCCCAATATAAATTGATGACACGTTCAGCTTTCAAACTGTATTTATTATAAACGGCTTTTGCATAAAGCGAAAAATAATCGTCTGTATAAGATAATTCTGCGCCGAGACTTGTTTTGTTGCCTTTTGCATACTCAGTATAAAATCTATTATAATCACGTATCGCCTGAGTATTTATGAACAAAGGCAGATGTTCCAATTTTGAATAAGAAGCAAAAACGCTATACGAAAATGCTTCAATATCGCCTTTTATAGAAAATACTCCTATTATTTTGTGATTGGTATTTTTAAATTCTATATCATGATAAATGTAAGAATTACCAAATGTGATATAATTATTTTCCAATGCAAGTTTGCGGAAATTATTTACTTCGGTTTCGCCTTTAATTTCGATAGCGGGAGTGAAATAATCGTGAATTTTGTACGAAACTGCAACAGCCGGATATATTCTGTGTTTTGTTTTTTCATTGTAATTATCCAATAAATATTGCGCTCCGAGTTTTACGGATAAATAATCGTCGTTGTAGTTCCACGACGGTACGGCGCTCAACAGAATGTTATTGCCTGCGGTATCAAGCGGTTTGTTGCGGTTGTAAAATGCTGCGCGCGCTGCAATAGATACGGATTGAACTTCGTCGTCGAGTTCTGCGCCAAGCAAACCCGAAAGTGCCAAAGCGTTTTCTTTCATTGTTTCGCCTTTCACATCACTGTTTTTATCTCTTGCATTGAAAAGTTGATATGATGCGCCAAACGAGTAAAAAACTTCGCCCGCATCTCTGTCTGATTTCCAAAGAAGATTTCCGTTAAACAAATTCATTGCTCGTTTGTCATCAACTTTTTGTATTGGGTTAATCGGATCTCCTGTTATAATAAATGAACGATCAGGGTCGAAACCGTACAAATACAAGTCGCGGCGCGAATAATCGACATTTAGCGTAACTGTTGAGCCATCAAGGAAAAATTTAGAGAAAATTCCCAAATCGTTATTCATAAAATTACTTTTTACTTTTTCGGTAAGCAGCTCGCCTTTGAGTTTTGTTTTTCCGAAAAACGAGCGGTGATTTGCATAAAAACCTACAAGCACATTTTCGGTATTTTTGTTGCTGATATAAAAATCGAGCAGCGGCGAAATTTGATAACCTACGCCTGCTCTGATATATCCAAGTCCGGGCGTATCGTTGCCGTTATCAATAATTTTTGCCGATGATATTGGCGACAATCCGAAATTTCCGGGTGATGATTTTGGAAATATCGAATAACTGAATCCATCTCGCACGTTCGACGAGTCGGCAACGGTTGTTGGCTCGTACCAAATTTTTTGCGCGTCCATAACCGCTGGGTCGTAGTTGCGTGTAACTTCAACGTCTTTGTTTATTTGAGCCGAAAGCGAAAACGCAAATCCGCCAAACAAGGCTATCAATAATATTTTTTTTGCAATTTTTTTATTTTTCATTTTTATTGTGTTTTATTTATTTTTTAATTTTTGTATAGTTTCAAGCGCTTCTTTTGCTTCGTTGTAAATTCCGTCATCGTTTTGATTGTAATTTTGTAGTATGCTGTTGAGGGTAGCCTCTGCCTGATAATATTCTTTTTTGTCGATATAAATATTGGCATGTACAATAAAACTGCGGGCAAGCCACGAACTGTGAAAAGTTTTGCTGTCGGCAAATTGATATACCATTTTTTCGGCTTCGTCGGCTTTGCCTGTTCGATACAGATAATCAATAATATAGTAAGTAGCCTCTGCGCCTTCAATAGTTTTGGGATTTTGGGCTAAGATTTTGAAAACGGTTACGGCTTCATCTTCTTTTTCGAGTTCTTGCAGGGCGTGGGCTTTTGCCAATATGGCTTCGCGTTTGCTGTCTTCGCTTACCGACGGCAACGCAACGTATTTTGTAGCCATTTCAACTGATTGCTGATAATTTTTTGCTTTGTAATATGCTCGCATTGCAAATATCAGCGATTCTTTTATGTCTTCGCTGTCGGTTGATTCGTTGGCAACGCGGGCAAAAGATTGCGCCGCCGCAGCAAAATCTTCAATCAAATATTTTGAGCGTGCATATCGTTTTAAAATATCCTTAGGTAGATTTTTCGCATCGGGATTATTTACTAATTCTCCGAATATATTTGCGGCTTCGGCGTGTTTTTGTTGCCGATAGTAACAATCGCCCAAATAGTATTTTGCCTGTAAAACGTTAATTCCTTTGGGATATTCGTTCAAATATTGCTGCATTGTCGTTATCGAATTGTTGCAATCGCCTAATAAATATTGGCGTTCGGCAGAGGCAAACGCAAGCGAATCGCGATTATTGCTCGATACCGAAATATTTTTTTTATCGGCGTAAGCAAAAAAATCGTTTACTTTTCCCATTCCCACATAAATATCTTTTATGCCTGCAAGCGCGGTTTGAGCCTCAGGCGAATTTGGATATTCATCAACAACTTTTTTGTAATATTGCAGAGCCTCGTTGTTGTTTTCGTTGTTTATATTGATAAGTCCGAGTTCTATCAATGCTTGGCGGTAGTACGATGTTTTGCTGTATTTTGTCAATATTGATTTAAATTCTTTTTCGGCATTCACATAATCTTGATTTTGCACATACATTCTGCCCGATTCAAAATAAGCCGCAGCAGCATATTGCGAGTTTGGAAATTGCGAAATAAGTGTTGAAAACAATTTGCGTTTTTT
>JAITPP010000037.1 GCA_031289385.1 Prevotellaceae bacterium
TTATTCGCAAAAAATTAAAATCATTACTTGCCTCGTTAAAGCAAAATTTCCCGAAAATCAACGGGCGCGGATTTGTTGACAGTGCGCCTGTGTTTGAGCGCGAGTGGGCTGTGCGTGCAGGTTTGGGATGGTGCGGAAAATCGTCGGCGTTTATTTCTCCCGTTTTCGGCTCGTTTGTGTTTTTGTCGGAGTTGATTGTGGATATTGAAATGGAATATGACAAGCCGCTCGACGGCGTTTTTTGCGGCGAATGTAAAAAGTGTATTGCAAACTGTCCAAACTCGGCAATCGTAGAGCCTTACGTTGTTGATGCGCGAAAATGTATTTCGTATCAAACTATCGAAAATAAAGGCGAAACAACAGACTCGGTTTGCGGCTGGCTTTTTGGTTGCGACAAATGCCTGCAAGTGTGTCCGTACAACAAAAAAGCAAAAATCTGCAATCACGATGAATTTAAACCTTTGCCGCAAATTTTAAACATGAATTTAAACGATTGGAAAAATATAAATGAAAATGATTTTAATACGATTTTTAAACAATCGCCGTTAATGCGCACGGGCTTCGACGGGATAAAACGAAATATTGATAAAATAACATTTGAAACAAAAAAATAATATCATAAAAATCAGATTATGAAAAAAAACATTTTAATAATTACACTTTTTTTGAGCATTGCGGCAAATGCTCAAATACAATTCAATGCTGACTTTGAAAGCGGTTCTGTTGGTAAAATTTCATTAATTGATTCGGTTTTTGTACGCACTTCCGAACGAGATTCTGTTTTGCATTTATCGTACATTGTAGAATCGCGTTACGATCCTGTAAATCCCGTCGATACAGCGTTACCGCCAAGTGCGCGATGGTTTTATTTTAGAATGACAGGCGTAAAAAACAAATATATTTATTTCGATTTTAAACACACCGATCCGCTACGAGCCGTTTATTCTTATGATAATCAGCACTTCACCCGATTTGCCGAAAATGAGGCGAAGATGAGAAAAATCTCAAAATTTTTCGACAGCGATACTGTTTATATCGCTTATTTTACGCCATATACAAACGCTTTTTTGCAAAACAGAATTGATAAATGGAAACGGCACAAAGATGTAAACGTAAAAAATATCGGGCAAAGTTCGCGCAACCGCACAATGCAAATGCTGACTGTTACAGACAAATCGGTGAGCGACGAAAATAAACGCAAAATCTGGATTCATTGCCGCACGCATACAAGCGAAACGCCAAGTTCGTGGCAACTCGACGGATTGATAGAATCGCTGCTTGCAAACACCGCCGAAGCGCAGATTTATCGTCAGTCGTTTGTGTTTTATATTGTGCCTTTTGCCAATCCCGACGGCGTTGCAGAAGGTTTGTCGCGCTCAAATTCATTAGGCGTAAATCAGGAAATAAATTGGGATAGAAACGATTCGCTGACGGTTGCCGAAGTAAAAAACTTAAAGCGCGAAATGACAGAACTCACCGCCACACGCGAATTTGATATGATGTTGAATTTTCATTCGCAAGTTGCAAATAATGCAACGTATTGGGTTCATAATGAGAAAACAACAAATCCCAAATTTTTCAGCCGCGAGTTGCTTTTGTGTTATCTGAATATGTTCGACAATCAATATTTAGCGCCTCACGATTTAAGCTTTTCGCAAATGGCGTTGCGTTATCCCGAAGGCTGGATTTGGAATAATTTTGCCGACAAAACTATTGCCGTAACACTCGAAACGCCTTATACACATTACGGTACAAGCAATATTTGGGTTGATACCGAAAATTTACGCGATTTCGGAAAAGCAACATTAAATGCAATAGCAATGTATTTTTCGATTTCAACTCCAAACAGAATAATTATTGATAACGAAACTGCAAAACCAAGCGGCACATGGGAAAAATCGGAATCCGACAAAATTGTATATTTTGGAAAAGATTGTTTGACATCTCAAAAATCGGGAAATAAAATTACATATAATTACAAAAAACTGCCCGAAGGAAAATATAAAATCTACAAATGGAATGTAGGCAAAAGCAGCGAAACACCTACAAAAAACGCAAACGAATGGATTTTTATCGGCAATTATAAACAAAAGAAAATATCGAATTTTAAATATAAATTTGCAGCAAAAAACGACAACGAAATTTTTGATGCAATAATGTTAGTAAAAACCGAAGATTAAAATCAATTACGAAATCAATTACGAATTACGAAAGTCAAAATACTGAATTACAGAATACTGAAGACAGAATACTGAATTACAGAATTACAGAATACTGAATACATAATACTGAAATACATAATACTTAATACTGAATACAGAAATACGGAATTACTGAATACAAAATTATTAACTAATTTTTGAAAAATGAATTTACAAACAGAAATCGACATAAAACCGTTTGCGCAAAAACTAAGCCATCACAATAAAATTTTGATGTTAGGCTCATGTTTTTCAAACAATATCGGCGAGCGTTTGCAGGCTGCAAAATTTGATGTTTGCATAAATCCGTTTGGCGTGATTTACAATCCTGCATCTGTTGCAAACAGCGTGAAACTGCTGATTGAAAATAAAAAAATCGACGAAAACGATTTGCTGTCGCATAACGGTTTATATTATAATTTTGCTTATCACACTTCGTTTTCGGCTATTGAAAAACAAAACGCCTTGAACAAAATGAACGCTACGTTACAACAAGGCTCGCATTATATAAAAAACGCCGAAACAATAATCATAACCTTTGGTACAGCCGATGTGTACAAACACAAAAAACGCGATGAAATTGTTGCAAATTGCCATAAAATTCCCGCCTGCGAATTTGAAAAAATCACGTTGTCGATTGACGAAATCATTGAATTTACAAACGCCGCAATAAAAAACATAAGAGCAATAAACGCCAATGCAAATTTTATTTTTACCGTAAGCCCCATACGGCATTTGAGTAGCGGCGCACACGAAAACCAACTGAGCAAAGCGCGGCTACTGCTTGCCGTTGACAAGATTTGCAAGACACACGATTTTTGCCGATATTTTCCCGCTTACGAAATAATGATAGACGAATTGCGCGATTATCGCTTTTACGCTTACGATTTGCTGCATCCCTCAACGCTTGCAATAGATTGCATTTGGCAAAAATTTACCGCCGCCGCAATTAGCAACGAATCGCAGAAAATAATTGAAGAAATAAAAAAAATATCGACAGCAAAAGCGCATAAAACATTCAATTCGCACACCGATGAACATCAAAATTTCTTAAAAACTTATTTTGAAAAAACCCACACTCTGCAAGAAAAATATCCCTTTTTGAATTTGCGGGAGGAGTTGGAGTATTTTGGAGGATAATTTATTTGA
>JAITPP010000110.1 GCA_031289385.1 Prevotellaceae bacterium
GTATTGGAGAAAAAATATGGTGGAATAAATAAAGTTTAATTATTAAAAATTCAGAATATGAAAAATATAATAAAAATAATGATATTATCGGTTTTTGCTGCAACACTTTTTGTATCATGCAACGAAGAAGATAATTATGGAACTGATTTCTCGGTTCAGATATTAGCAGGCGAATGGGCTGTAACAACTCCTGAATCACTTGTTGATTCTATTGGAGAAACATGGAGGCTCAGAACATCAAATACTGTTGATAATTCCAAGAACGCCTTACTTCTTACCGATGCTAAGAGTTTTTGGAAATTCATTGTAACCGTGCCTTTTGACTTGTCAAATACTTCATTCGGGCAAAACGATACGGTTGTAAATCAATATTACGATGTACATGATGAATCCCCTGTTATTGAGCCTTATGATATAGGCGTGATTGTAAAAAACGGCAAAGTAACGCCTCAGGCAATAACACTTCCTTCGGGCTGGAAAGCAGACAAAATATCATTCACAATTGCCTTTGGAAATGATAATTACACTGAATATAATATAGCAGGATACCGCATAAGCGGCTTTTTGGAAGATGCAGGCTATGTGTATCGCGAATGATAGAAAGCGCAATTAAACTATAATTACGATAATCAATAAAGAGGTTGTCTAATTTTTTAGACAACCTCTTTATTATCTTTAAACAGTGATAGAAATTTTTATGCTACAAAATCAAATAGAAAAGAATGTGGTATATAATTTTAATTAATGTTTCACAACATCTATTGAAGTTATTTCGGCATTGTGAGCACCATTGGTTAATTTTACTTCCGAACCGTTTTTCCAATATTTTGCGATAAATATATTGTTGTCTTCTTCAATTCCTGCGGCGTAAATATCGTTATCAATAACAGCAATCGAATATAAACGGGTTTGTTTTGTTCCATCCGATAGTCTATTTGCTGTGTCATTCATCCAATAAGTAGCGGTAATTTTATTGTTATTAGATTCGTATCCTGCTATATATATATTATTATTTGATATTGTAATATGCCGTGCGAATGCAATTTTAGCATTTGAAAGATTTATTTCTGTTCCGTTTCTCCAATATTTGGCAGTAGATTTCATATTTTCCATATTATAGCCGACAATATGCACATCATTATCAACAACAAAAATAGATTCAGCAACAGCATAAGAAGGTGATTGTAAATTATTGGAAAGAATTACTTCGTTTCCATTTTTCCAATATTTAGCTACGGTAGCAACATTATTAGTTTCATTTCCTGCAACGTAAATGTCGTTATTTACAACTGCAATAGAAGATGCGGATGCACTATTTAATCCATTGGATAAATTTACTCCTACGTTATTTTTCCAATATTTTGCCACATAATTACTTCCATTAAATTCATCACCTGCTACATATACATCTCCGTTTACTACTTTAATTGAGCGAGCATACGAACTTTGCTGCCCATTGGTTAAATTTACTTCTGTTCCATTTTTCCAATACTTGGCAACATATACATTTCCATTAAATTCCTGTCCTGCAACGTAAACATCATTATCAACAACTGTAATAGACGTTGCATAAGCATAATTATTCCCGTTGGTAAGGTTAATGGCAACACCGTTTTTCCAATATTTTGCAACGGGTATATCATGTTCGTTGTCTTTGTACCCTGCCACATAAATGTCTTCTTTTGCTGTTGGTTGCGGATTATCGCTATCGCACGAAACAACAAAGGTTGCGAATATAAATATTAAAGTTAAAAATATTAATTTTTGTTTCATAATAGTATTAATTTTAGTTATACAATAATAAAATAGATAAACAAATTTACGCAAAAATAAGTATTTTTTTACAATCAACAAATAAATTTCTTTATAATATAGAACATTAAAATTGAATACCCCAAAATATATTATCAACTTTATTTATGAAAGGACAACTTACAACTTACGACTTACAACTTACGACTTATAACTGACAACTTACAACTGACATCTTTGATATTAAACAATTTTATATATTTTTGCATATTAATATTAGGATGTTTTGAAAAAAATAGCACAAAAATTAATAGACAAATTGCTGTCGCTTAGCGATAGAAAGGTGTTGGTAATTCTTGCTTTGATTGTAGGTTTTGCCAGCGGTTTGGCTGCCGTGTTGTTAAAACATACGATTATCGGCGTAAAGTTTCTTTTGACAAGTTGGTTCAATGCCGAATCGGGAAGTTTGCTTTATTTGGCATATCCGGGAATCGGTATTTTGATAACAATTATTTTTGTAAAATATTTTGTCAATGATAATATCAGTCATGGAATTACGCGGGTTTTATATGCTATTTCGCGAAAAAAATCAAAATTAAAATCGCATAATTGTTATTCGTCAATCGTTGCAAGTTCGTTTACGATAGGATTTGGCGGCTCGGTGGGGGCAGAAGCACCGATTGTGCTAACCGGCGCGGCTATTGGCTCTAACGTAGGACAGTATTTTCGGCAAAATTACAGAGTAATAACATTGCTTATAGGTTGCGGCGCGGCAGGAGCGGTGGCGGGAATTTTCAAAGCTCCGCTTGCGGGAGTTGTGTTTACGCTCGAAATTTTGATGCTCGATTTAACGCTTTCGTCAATAATTCCACTTCTTATATCGTCGCTTGCGGCAACGTCTGTATCGTATCTTTTGCTGGGGCGCGATGTCGAATTTTTAAATATCACAACAGAATTTGTGATGCAAAATACGCCGTTTTACATTGTTTTGGGTTTGGTTTGCGGAATTGTGGCGTTATATTTCACTCGTGCAACGCTTGCAATTGAAAATCGCTTGGCGAAAATATTAAAACCCTACAAAAGTTGGATTATAGGCTCTGTGGGGCTTGGCGTTTTGATATTTTTACTTCCACCGCTTTACGGCGAAGGCTACGGAATATTGTCGTCGCTGCTTACGGGCAATTCCGACCAAATATTTCAAGACAGTTTGTTTTATGCCTACAAAGATACGTTGTGGATAATGTTTGCATATCTTGTGGCAATAATAATATTCAAAGTGGTAGCAATGGCTTTGACTAACGGCTGCGGCGGAATTGGCGGAACGTTTGGACCTACGCTTTTTATTGGCGGAATAACAGGATTTTTAATTGCGCGAATAATCAACACACTTGGCATTGCAAGCGTTCCCGAAGTAAATTTTACTCTTGTTGGAATGGGAGGGATGATGGCAGCCGTAATGCACGCGCCGCTTACAGCAATATTTTTAATTGCCGAAATCACTTGCGGTTACGATTTGTTTTTTCCACTAATGATTGCTTCGGTTTGCGCATTTATCACCAACCGTTCGTTCGAACGACATTCGATATACACCCGCCGTCTTGCTTTGCGCGGCGAACTAATCACTCACAATAAAGACCAAGCGGCATTAACGCTTTTGAATATTACCGATTTGATTGAAACCGACTTTGTAACCGTAAAACTAAACGATACGCTTGGCGATTTTGTAAAAACAATATCAATATCCAACCGAAATATTTTTCCTGTTACCGACGATAATAAAAAATTACTTGGCATAGTGTATTTAGACAGCGTGCGGCGAATAATGTTCGAGAGCAAACTTTACGAATCGGTTTATATTCGCGATTTCATGTTTGCAGTTCCCGCGACAATTCATATAAACGATGCGATGAACATAGTTATCAAGAAGTTTGAAGACACCAAAAAATGGAATCTGCCCGTAATTGATGAGAACGATATTTATCTCGGATTTTTATCAAAATCGCAAATACTTACCGCCTACCGCGACGTTATGGTTGAGGTTTCGGAAGAGTGAAACGATTGATTTATTGATTTGTTGATTTGTTTTTTGTTTATTTGTTTGTTGTTGATTTGTAAAAAGCACGCAGATGACGCAGATAAAAACAATTACTGAATACGGAATTACTGAATACGGAATTACTGAATACTGAATACTGAATACGGAATTACTGAATACTGAATACTGAATACCAATTACTATTTCCGACTAATTTTACAATAACACAGCGAATATTTAGTTGTTGGTGCGGCAAAAACGGCGGCGGTGAGTATTGCCGAAACATTTGAAATATCAACAAGTGTTCCGTTGGGATAAAGTATTTTTATGTTTTCGCTTTTGGGTGTATATGCTTTGCTTGAAATGGTTTCGCAGCTTACAAAATAATCGACAAGAGTGTCGCTGATATTTAAATGCGATTGGGTTTTTTGTCGTATTAATTCTATTTTTTCGGGATTAAACGGATTTTCCGAAAGTTCGCAGCGAAAAAGTTTGCGGTTTATAAGCATTTTGCAAAGTTGAGATAAAACAAAATCGGTGTGCAAACTCCATACTTTTATTGCCGATTCAATATCGCAATCGGTAAGATTTACAAAATGTTCGAGTGGCAGTTCGCCATCAATATATTTTATAAATTCGTCGAGAGTTACGGTTTTGTTTAAGAAAAATTGCAGGGCAGGGGTGGAGAAAAGTTTTTCGCCGTTATGCGAAAGTTCTTTTGCTCGGCGCAGGATATTAACAAGTATTTTTTCGGCTGCCAGCACTGTTTTGTGTAAATAAACCTGCCAATACATTAAATGCCGCGATATTAAAAATTTTTCGACAGAATAAATTCCTTTTGCTTCAACCACAAGTTCGTCGTCAACAACATTAAGCATTTTTATTATCCTGCCCAAGCCAATCATACCTTCGGCAACGCCTGAAAAAAAACTGTCGCGGCTGAGATAATCAAGCCTGTCGACATCCAACTGGCTCGAAACTAATTGATGCAGAAATTTTTTGTGATATGTATTGTTAAAAATCGCTATTGCCAAATACAAACGTCCGTTCAGTTGCATATTTATTTCGTGCATTAGTATAGACGAAATTTCTTCGTGTCCTACTTCTTCGTTTATTATGCTGTGTTCAAGCGAATGGCTGAAAGGACCATGTCCAATATCGTGCAGAAGAATTGCGCAAATGGCGGCTTCGGCTTCTTCGTCGGTTATTTCGCAACCTTTCGAGCGCAAAACGTCAATTGCCTGCATCATTAGGCACATTGCTCCAAGCGCGTGTTGAAATCGGTTGTGGCAAGCACCGGGGTAAACTAAATACGAAAGACTGAGTTGTTTAATATTGCGCAAGCGCTGAACGTAGCGATGCTCTATGAGTTCGGCAGCAAGATTTGTCGGTATGTTGATAAATCCGTGAACAGGGTCGTTTACTATTTTTTGTTTGTAATTCATTGCTTATTTTTATTTAGTATTCCGTAGTTCCGTATTCCGTTTTCCGTTGTTTGTTATTCTGTTTTCGTAATTCTTAATTTTTCAATTCTTCATTCTTAATTTATTCCGCCCCTAAATCCCCTAAAGGGGACTTTTTCTGCACTGCTTAAATTTTTCGCACTGCCCAAACTCCCCCTTTAGGGGGCTGGGGGGCAATTCTTAATTCTTAATTCTTCACTCTTCATTCTTAATTCTCCACTCTCTTCTTTTTTTCTGCAAAAATACACAAAAAAGCAATATAAATAATAATATAAATAGTAAATTCAATTATTTTACTACCTTTGCAATCTAAATTTATGTATAAAGTAAACATAAGATAATATGAAAAACTTTAAATTATTTGATACTCTTTTCGGTTGGGTTGCATTTGCTGTTGCGGCAACTACTTATTTGCTAACGATTGAACCTACATCAAGTCTTTGGGATTGTGGAGAATTTATAGTATCTGCTTTCAAACTTGAAGTCGGGCATCCTCCGGGAGCACCTTTGTTTGCATTGGTTGGCAGAATTTTCAGTCTGTTTGCTACTTCTGTCGATAAAGTTGCAATAATGCTTAACTCATTGTCGGCATTGGCGAGTGCGTTCACCATTCTGTTCCTTTTTTGGTCGATAACTCATTTAATGAAAAAATATTTCGGCAAAAAAAATAATGAACTCACGTTGGCAGAAGGCATTGTTACACTTGGTTGCGGTATGGTTGGAGCGTTGGCTTATACGTTTTCCGATTCGTTTTGGTTTTCGGCA
>JAITPP010000119.1 GCA_031289385.1 Prevotellaceae bacterium
CACAGATTTTTTTTGATTTATGTTTTGAAAATCTTTATATTTTTTTATCCGTGTAAATCCGTAACATCTGCTAAAAAGAATGAAGAGTTAAGAATGAAGAGTTAAGAATGAAGAGTTAAGAATGAAGAATTTATTAACCTCTAACCATTAATCACTAACCACTAATCATTAACCATTAATCACTAACCATTAATCACTAACCATTAATCACTAACCACTAATCATTAACCATTAATCACTAACCACTAATCATTAACCATTAATCATTAATCACTAATCATTAACCATTAATCACTAAAACTCAAATTCCGCCAATTTAAGAAGTCCGTTTTTTATGTTTGCATTGTTTTTTGACATTTGCACGCACACTATTTGGCGTTGTTCGTCGGCATTGGAATATTTGGTGTAAATTTCTACCATTATGGTTGATGGACCTTCGGCTTTTACTTGCGAATCGCCGAAATAATTTACAAATACTTCATATTTTCCTTTGATTGCTTTTTTCAACATAAATTGTTCGGGACCATAACCTTGCGTAATATCTGCGCTTATACGTCCGCCGATTTCGGTTGATTTGTGGCTGTAAGAGCAAGTTTCGTTGTTCGGGTCTTTTACGTGCAAATCAATATCGGTATTATTCATATTCCAGTTGATAACCACACGAATATCAACGGGCATTGGCTTTATAAGATTTTTGTCGATAGCATTTGTATTTAACTTATCGGTTTTTGATATTAATTGATTTATTTCGGTTACAATAACTTCTTCGATTCCTATACTTCGATTATTAATATTTTGCGAATACGACTGAGTAATAGCCGAATACAGTGCATTTAACGCATCCTGATTTTTTCCGTTATCGGCAAGTGCAAGCGCATAATCGCGATAACTTTGAGTTTCCATTGGACGCCACTGAATTACTTTTTTGCAAATATATATTTCCAGTTCGTATGCTTTATATTCTTTCAAACGATAGCCCAGCAAACGAAAAAGCGATGCGTTTTCTATATCAATTTCGGCAATGGATGTTAATATTTTAAGCGCTTTTTCTTTATCGTTGAGTTTATAAAACCAATCAGCCATATCAAAATAAAAGTTGGGCGTATTTATATAATCGTTACGAAGTTTGAGATATGTTTTATAATCGTCTTCCGATTTGCCTGTCAGCGATTTCATATATTCGCTATCCTGTTTTAACGGCATTATTTTAATTTTTGGCTGCGATTGCGGTGTTGCTTCTACCTCTTCTTTTATATACGATTGTTTGGAACGATAATCCACTTGTTGTAAACGAAAATATCCTAAATTCGAAACGTTTTTAGCACTTTCATTAGCACTTATTTCATTTTCAGCAATATTTAATTTTTCATCAACAACTGCTGGCATTTCTTCTTCAACAGATGTAATAGAATAAGCAATATTCGATTCATCTTCTCGAAGAACATCATCAGATTTATTATCCTCCGATTCAATATTTCTCGTATTTTCCGAAATATTTTTATCATCAGGTTTAGGATATTTTGGTTTTTTGGGTGCAAAATCGGTATCCCACCATGTTTTTAATGTTTTGGCGGCGGATATTGCCTGTGCCAAAATATTTTGTTCTGTTCGGAGTTTTTCATCTTCACGATTTTTTCGCCATCTGTAAAATTCTTCTTGCAATTCCTGCGGCGGAATAATGTTGTATGTAATATAATCCTGCAAAGTTTCAAGCACAATAAGTGATGTGTTGCGGGTTACAATGCCGAATTGTTGTCCGAGTTCGGTTAGTTCGTCTTTGTTTTTTTCGTAGCACATATCCAATTCGTTAATTTTTTTCTGCGCCCAAATACGATGTACATTTCCTTGTTGCACGGCATTTTTCGCATCCAAATTTACTGTTATTTTTTGTTCGGGCGTATTTCCGTATCCGAAAAGCAGCGTAACGCTTGCCTGCTGTGCATCGGCGATGCCTGCAACAGAAAAATTATCGCTTACGGGAGTCGAAACGGAAGGATAAATTTCGCGAACATTTTTTATATTTTCTACGCCCAAAAAATTAAGATTTTCGTGCAATAATTCATTTTTTATTTTTTCGCCCGACAAAATATTCAGATTTATAAATTTTCCTTTGGTTTGCGCAGCAATTAATTTAAGACTTCCATAATCGGCTTTGGCTGAGGAAACTATGCAATGAACTTGCTTGTTGGCAAATTGTTTTTGCACTTCCAAAGTTTGCATTACGTTCTGCAATATCGGAAATTTTGAAACCGTAACGGCATCGCTTAATGTAGATAATCCGTCCGAAAAAAACAGAAATTCCTTTTCGGATGTATTTTGCAAATTGATTGTGCTGTAATTTGTTCCGCCATCGTATATTACCGATTCCAACGCCTTGCGCAAATCCGTCCAGTCGCCGTTTTTGATATTGAATGTTTTGATTTTCGCAAAATTATTATTCAAAATGTAAAGCGAAACTGTCAGATTTTTTTTGTTTTGCATGATAATATCAAGCAAATCGGTTTCTTTTTTCACATCTCGCGATAATCCGCTAAGCGAAGCATCCCAAATAATTCCGATATTATTACTCCATTGTTTGTTTCGCAATTCCTTTTTGGGCAGGCACGAGGCAACAAAATAGTAACTTCCCGATGCCGACTGCATCAGCACTTGCGGAATATTTTGCGGCGCAGGCAGCGAAAATGCAAGCGTGCGGCTTGGCATATAATTTTTTCGCGAAAAAGTTGCAACAAAATTATTCCCTTGTTTATCAAAAGTGATTTCACTGTCAAATTTTTCGGTTAATTGTGGTTTTACGCTTGTTTGCCAAACAGTTGCCTTAACCGCAAAGTTTTCTATCGCATCTTTATAATCCATAGGCAGACGATAGCGAAACATTCCGTTTTCGGTTTTCAATTCTTCTTCGTAACCAATAGAAATTGTGCGCGTTCCATTTGCAGGAACAGGATAAATGCGGGTGCGAAAATTATTTCCTTCTATTTTTTCAATTAATCCCGGGTCTATTCTGCGCTGTTCTATTTCTTCAAAAATCTGAGTGGCTTTGGCTTTTTCAACAGGCACGGCTTCGCGCATTTTTCCGTTAATATCCAAAGCGTAATGACTTATGGTTACGCCATCGGGCAAAGGAAAAATTAATTCGCCTTCGAGTATTTTTGATGTTCGGTTTTTAAAAACCATAACATATTTTGTAGAAGCAATATTTCCTATTACTTCTACCTGAATATCAAGCGATTGAAGATAAACTTCGGCGTTCGATTTTTTACCGTTCACGTTCAGCACAGGTATCTGAGCGTTTAACGAAGTTGCAAACAACAACATACCTGCAACAATTTTTAATAAATTTGATTTCATACTCTTTCGTTTTTTATAATTTACTTAATAGATGCTTTTTTTGTAAAATTGCATAAAATTTAAATAAAAATAATCGTTTCTTTGATTTCTTTTGTAATTTTGCGCATTATTATAAAACAAATTAATCATGAAAAAAATTACATTTTTGCTAATTGCGTTTATTGGCATTCAACTTGCAGCACAGGATAAAAAAGACATTGTGCTTAAAACAAACGTTTCGGATGTTACCGTATTTATCAAAGGCGCTCAAATTGTTCGTAAAACAACGACAAACCTTCCCGCAGGAAAATCAACTATTCGTTTTGTAAATTTATCTCCTTATATTGATGCCAAAAGCATACAAATAAAATTGGATGGCGAGGTAATGATATTTTCGGTAAATCATCAAACAAATTACAACGATACGCTGAAACAAACTGCCGAAATTGAAAATTATATAAAACAAATAAACGATTTAAACGATAAAATCAAAATTGAAACCACAACAAAGGAAATTATAAATGAAGAATTGACTTTTATGCGCGAAAATAAAAAAATAGGCGGAAATGGTGGTATTGATTTTAATAATTTGAAGGCGACTTCTACATATTATGGCGAAAAAATTACTGCTTTGCGATTGAAAGAAATAGAAACCGATAAAAAAATAAAATCGCTGACAGATGAACGAAATGTTTTGGAACGCAAAAAAAATGCGTCGGGAACTGTTAAACCCGAATCAACAGGCGAAGTTGTTGTAAATGTAGAATGTAAAGCAGCCGTAAACATTCCTGTCGAATTATCATATTATGTTGGCAATGCAAGTTGGTTTCCGTCTTACGATATTAATGCAAAAGATATTTCAGAGCCTGTTAATTTAATTTATAAGGCAAATATCACGCAAAACACAAAAGAAAATTGGAAAAATGTAAATTTGAAAATATCGTCGGCAAATCCCAATCTGGGAAATGTTGCGCCAACCTTGCAAACATATTTTTTAAACTACTCAACCAAGCCTCCGCGTTATAGTACAGATAATTTATTAAATCAAGTTGCGGGGCGAATTATTGATAATAGAGATAAAAAACCGCTTGACTATGTTAGTGTTTACATAAAAGGCACAACAATAGGAACATATAGCGACAACAATGGAAATTTTTCTTTACCAATTCCTTCGGGCGGCGGCGAATTGGAAATTTCACTTATAGGTTACAAAACACAAATCATGCCCATTTCAAACAAATTTATAAATATTTCTTTGGAACAGGATGTGCAATTATTAGAAGAATCTGTTGTTACAGGAAATGGAATACAGTACTCGAAAAGAGAAGTTGGGCGTGTTGTGGCTATCGAATCTGAGAAGGTGGAAAAGAAACAAGACAAAAACCGTCCACTTCCTGTGGCAAAAATAGAAAATCAAACTTCGGTAGAATTTGCAATAAAAACTCCATATACAATTTTATCAGAAAATAAAAATACAGTTGTTGAAATGGAAAATTACTCATTGCCTGCAAACTACGAATATTATTGCGCCCCCAAAGCTGATAAAACAGCATTTTTAATGGCAAATATTTCAGATTGGGAACAGTATAATTTACTCGAAGGCGAAGCAAATATTTTCTTTGAAAACACATTTGTGGGAAAAACAATTTTGGATGTGCGCTATTTGAGCGATACGCTTAATATTTCGCTGGGACGCGATAAAAACGTATCGGTGCAACGCGACAAAATTAAAGATTATAAATCGCAAAAATTTTTATCAACCAAAACAGAAGTAACGCGAGCATGGAAAATTACCGTCAGAAACAATAAAAAACAACCTGTATCTGTTGTTTTATTCGACCAAATTCCTGTTTCAACTCTGCAAGAAATAGAAGTTTCGCCCGAAAATTTGTCGGGAGCAATACTAAACGCAGAAAACGGCGAAACAAAATGGAAATTGACATTAGAGCCATCGCAAAAAACCGAATTGGATTTAATATATAAAGTGAAATATCCCAAAGGAAAAACATTAACAATAGAATAATTAAAAACAATTACGAATTACGAAAAAAAACAATTACGAATTACAAAATTACGAATTACGAAGGTTGTTGAATAGAAGCAAGTTCGTAGGAACCCCGTATGCAGCACAGCGCAATGCGGGGATGAAAGCACGCAAGCGAGAGAGTGCGGAGCACAAAAGATTATTAGAATTGCAACCGCCCACCCGCACGACTTGAAGAATGTAGAAATTAAGAAATGTAGAAATTAAGAATTAAGAAATTAAGAATTACCCCCCAGCCCCCTAAAGGGGAAGTTTTGGCAGTGCAGCAAATTTACGCAGTGCAGAAAAAGTCCCCTTTAGGGGATTTAGGGGCGAAAGGAGTGAAGAAATTAAGAAATGTAGAAATATTTGTAACTCATAATTCAAAAACAGACTAAATACCAACGCCCATTTTGTTGTTAAAACATGGAAAATACTGTTAAACCTCAAACAATCTCTAAGCGTTTTTTTATCTTTGTAAAATGTTTTCAAAAAATATTATATGTAAATTTTACATTACTAATTCTTTTTTTTATACATTTGCATATTCAAAATACAACAAAAACAAAAAATCAGATTATGAAGAAAGTATTTTTATCATTTTTTCTGTTAGGCTTAGCATTAACCATGCAAGCACAGGACATTAGTTTATTACCTCCCGAAAAAACAGGAGGCAAACCGTTTTTTGAAACGGTAAATGCACGTCAATCCGAACGCGCATTTATAAAAAGAGATATGCCGTTGCAAACATTATCGAATTTACTTTGGGTTGCAAACGGGTTTAATCGTAGCGACAAACGCACTGCTCCAACCGGTTCTAACAAACAGGAAATGGAACTGTATGTTATGTGCGACACGGGAATTTATTATTACGATGCAAAGCAAAATGTACTTAATTTTATTGCACAAGGCGATTTTCGCATAGCGTTGGGGCAACCGCACATTAGCAACGAGGCAGCAGTAAATATTATCATGGTTGCCGATACAGACAAGGCATCGGTTGAAAGCGCAAGAATATCGTCGGGATATATTTCGCAAAATATTTATTTGTTTGCAGCGTCCGAAGGTTTGGGAACTGTTGCTCGCGGTTCGTTCAGAGCCGAACTTTCAAAAGCAATACAACTCAAAAATAACCAAACCATAATATTAGTTCAGCCCGTAGGATATTTGAAATAATGGGTATTTTATTTGGTAATTAGTCGTTGGTATTTAGTCGTTGGTATTTGGTATTCCGTATTCCGTATTCGGTAATCAGTATTCGGTATTCGGTATTCGGTAATCAGTATTCGGTATTCTGTAATCCGTAGTTGTTTTCTAACATCTTGGCTCTTGTATTTCAAATACATAATAGGTTATTTTGCAACAAAAATATACCAAGCAATTCAATAAATTAATGAGTTGCTTGGTTGTTTCTTATTGTTGAATTTAGAAGTTTAGAAGTTAAAGAAGTTAGGAAGTTAAAGAAGTTCAGAAGTTAGGTAATAATTCTTAATTTTCCAAATACTAACGACTAACGACCAAATACCAAATACCAAATACTAACGACCAAATACCAAATACCAACGACCAACGACCAATTTTAAAAATTTTTAGACCGATTTTTAGATTATTACGTCTTTATTGTAAAAGCGCTTTTTTATGTTTAAAATTGTAAAGAATAAATTTAATGAGTTAGAAAGTATTATTGAGGAATATCAAAATCAGCTGTTTTCTTTTGCATTTTTCAGAGTTGGTTCGTACGACATTGCAAAGGATATTGTGCAGGATGTATTTTTAAAGTTTTTTCAGAACAACAAACATTTGTCGTCTGTTGAAAATATGAAAACTTATCTGCTTAAATCAATATCTAATGCCTGTGTGGATTACAAAAGAAAATACGGAAAAATTAAAATGATGTCAATAGATTTTATCAAAGATAATATTGAAGATGAAGAAGAAAAAAATTGTGTTGCCGAATTTATAAGAATAGATGATTTGCTGGCTGAACTGCCTGCGGAACAAGCAGAAGTGATAAAACTGAAATTTGTTGATGGACTTAATTTTGTTGAATCAGCCGAAATACTAAAAATTTCGGTAAATACAGTAAAATCGAGATACCGATATGGTATTGATAAACTAAAAAAGACAAATAAAATTAATGGAGATGATTATTATGAATGAGATAATTCCAAAAATAAAACCTACTGCTCCAAAATCGCTTAAAAGCGAAATTATTAACAAAATTAAAAAGGAGAAAAGTAAAATGAAGACTATCAAAAAACTATCGGCAGTGGCTGCAATAATTGTTGCATTATTGATTTTGCCGTTTCTGTTTAGTACTAACAATCAAGCCAAAGCGGCAATGAGCCTGCTTAGCGAATCTATCGACAAATCGGAAGATTTGAAAACTATGGTGATAAAATTTCTAATGCGCACAACACCTGTTGAAAACTTTGAAGCAATTCGCGACTACGATTTTGTAGAACACACTTTTACCGAAGTGTTTGAAAATCCGCCAAAAATAAGATTGGAAAAATCGAAACGAGTTGCAATATTTGATGGAGATAAATCATATCTATTGATAAATGGAGGCGAAGACGCGCTTGTAGCAACAGGACTTACGGGTTTCTTTGGCGTTGGTAATGAATATTTTTTAGAGCCTAAAAATATTTTAAAAGATGCTCAGGAAAAAGCAAAAAGCACAGGAGCAAAAATACAAACGAAAGAAACGGAGAACGAAATAATTCTTACCATAGAAACGAAGGCTCAGGGCGATTACGCAAATGATTATATGAAAAATGCGTATATCGACGAGTCGGATAGCAAACACGTTTATATTTTCGACAAAGAAACAAAATTGCTGAAAAATCTTGAAATTTCGATTATGTACAAAAGTAAATACGAAACGGTTTTTAAAACCACAT
>JAITPP010000160.1 GCA_031289385.1 Prevotellaceae bacterium
CTTGGATTGGCAATCTCAAAAAATATAATCGAAAACATCGGCGGACGCATATATTATTCACCCACAAACGACGGAAAAACGTGTTTTGTTATTGAATTGCCGATTAAGAATTTACAATTGCAAAAATAATTTTAAAATTATGATTTATAATTTCGACCCTGTTATATTCAATTTCTTACCTACGCGATGGTACACTCTTATGTTTTTGTTGGGTTTTGTTGTTTGTCTTTGGGTTTTCGATAAAATTTTGCAAAAACAGGGATATGCAGAGCATAAAAATATTTCGAACAATTTTTTTGTTTTTGCAATCGCGGGAACTATTATTGGTGCGCGATTTGGGCATGTTTTCTTTTATGCTTGGGATTATTATTCGCATCATATTTTAGAAATTTTTCAACCTTGGAAAGGCGGATTGGCAAGTCATGGCGGCGTGGCAGGCGTATTTTTGGCAACCGTTATCTTTTTCAAAATTTACGGAAAAAAATATAATCTTTCGTTATGGAAAATATTGGATGCGCTTATAATTCCCGCATTGTTAATGTCAGCGTTCATTAGATTTGGAAATTTTTGCAATTCCGAAATCGTTGGAATACAAACGAAATCGGATAAAGGAATTGTATTTTGCGGCGATATTTATTATGCTTGCGAACGTTCGGATATGCCCGATATTTATGTTGAAAAAGCAGGAAAAGCCGCAGATGGATTTATTCCCGTAACATGCAGATTAATATATGATAAACCAAATGATTATGTTGCAAAAACAGTATTTTTTAATTTAATGAACGATTCTGATAATTTGAAATTCAATAATTTTGAAATGACTGTACAGCAAGTCGATGGCAAATGGGAATATTCCAAGCAAGGAATTGGAATATTGCGGCATCCTGCACAATTATACGAATGTTTGTTTTATCTGTTTTTATTTGTTGTGTCGCTGTTTGCATATAAACGCTTGTTCAAATATACGGGTTTATGTTTTGCAATATTTTTGGGATTGATTTTTCTGTTTAGATTTTTCATCGAATTTATAAAAATGGAACAGATTGACGCAGAAAAAGAAATGGCTATCAATATAGGACAAAAACTGAGTGTGCCGATTATTATTATTTGTTTTGCCATTGCGTTGTGGCGATATTTCAAAGCAATGTCAAGAACTGCAAATTAGAAAAACACAAAATTTATATAAATAATTTGCTACCCTCTGTATGAATTAAATAAACTAAGCGTTTCCGTCAGTAATTTTGTGTCAATAAAATTTTTAGTTCTCACACTGACTAAATTTTCAAGCCCTTCCGACAATTCGTTCTCGCTAATTGACAGTAGTTTATTTGCGCATTTTCTGAGGTAATCGTTCAAATACATTCTTGTTCGCATTTGTATTATTAAATTATTTATCGGTGCGTTTTTGTTCATTAAAAACCAACTGTCGAAAATATTTCTGTTGAATGCCGCTCCCGATTCCGACAAATCGCATAAGATATGTGCAAACATATCTTCGATAGTCATTACAAGCATATTTATTCCCAACAAATTTTTTATTTCGTAGTGATTGTCAGATTCTTGTTTCGAAATTTCTATTTTTGCTCTTTTGCCTTCAACTCCGTAACTAAGCGTTATTGTTTGTCCAAAAAAAATAATCGCCAAATCAAAAATATTTCCATAATTAAACAATATGGTTTTTAATTTTCCCAGCACCAATTTTTCTTTGCTGTGATCGAGTAAATTAAAATCCAAATCCACCGAAATGCGGGGCAAATCATAAAAAAGCATTAATGCGGTTTCGCCTTTAAGTCCAAGATAATTAGATAATTCAATATCCGAATAAATATCTTTTAATATCTGTATTATCAAAAATCTGTATTTATTTATGTCAGTCATTTTTTAATAATTTTTTTACAAGTTCCGATAATTTTTTTGAGTGATATATCGTCAATAATTTGATTATAAGTTTTTTATTCAGAGTATCAATATTAAAATCGTATTGTTTGCCCAAATAAAGCAAATCTAAAAACGCCCTTTCGGGAATAGCAATATTTACATTGTTTATTCTTTTTATTCCAAGTGGATTAACCAACATTTCGCCTTTGAATTTGTGATATGAAAATATTTTATCAGCAATTTTTATTTGCCGCGACAAATAACTTATTGAAGTTATTGCATAATCGGCTTGCTGTATAATTCCGTTTTGGCTAAGCACGGTTTCCAGCGAAACATACGACGGCGTATATATTTTGTTGGCAAGTTCTTCGTGCGAATAAGCAAGTTTAGAATATATTCCGCGACGCGGATTTAGAATTTTTTTGTTGCGTACATAATAATTTAATTTCTGGTTTATAGAATTAAAATTAGTTTCGCCAATAAGCATGCTTATATCCGTCAATCTAAACACCGAGTCGGGGCTGTTGTTAATAGCCGAAACGGTAGTTTTATTTTCATTTGAATTATTCATTTTTTGTAAAAAATCATATTTAGAGTTCACAAAGTTATATGTTTTTTTGTATAAAACAAATTAAAATAATATGAAAATTGAAAAATAATTTAATTTTAAATAAATACCCAAGTTTTATATAAGCGTATAATAATATATACCTGTTGTGTATTTTGAAAGAAAGAATCAAAAAGTTAAATGATTGATTATTTATCATTTATTATTTATTATTGAATATTGATTATTGATTATTAAAAAGCACGCAGATAACGCAGATACAACAGATTTACGCAGATTTGGAAAAATCTTTATAACTTGACAAACTTTATACTTGACAAACTGTATAACTTGACAAACTTTATAACTTGACAAACTTTATACTTGACA
>JAITPP010000182.1 GCA_031289385.1 Prevotellaceae bacterium
TATAAAATAAAATTGGGGCACAATAAAACCTATTAAATTATATTAATATTTTATTCAAAGATCAATATTTATGCTTTTGCGAGGTAAAATTATGAAATTATTAGGGATTTTTGCTGTTCTCCCACAAAGGCACGAAGAAAGTATTTCGTAATTCCGTATTTAGTAATTCTGTATTCAGTAATTCCGTATTTAGTAATTCAGTATTCAGTAATGCCGTATTTAGATATAAAAATTATTGGTATAAAAACCTTTGCGAACTTTGTGGTAAGAAAAAGAAAAACAAGAACTAAACGCAAAGAAAGAGAATATTTTGTAATTTTTCCCGCCCCTAAATCCCCTAAATAGGACTTTTCTGTACTGCCAAACACCCCTTTAGGGGCTGGGGGCATTTCTATCCGTATTCTGTATTTAGATATAAAAATTATTGGTATAAAACCTTTGTGAAAAAACCTTTGCGAACTTTGTGAAATATTAAATTTAAAAATTCTTATCTACTGCGTGCGGGAACTTTCAATAATAAGGATTTTTGTAAAATATTCGATAGTTTTTACAAAACTTATATACATATTTTATAAAAATAGTAAGCAATTATGTTAAAATTAAAGCGAATTTAACACTTTCGAAAACACCTGCCTTTTATTTATTATTGTCTGATAACAAGTATTTTACAATATAAAACGCTTTTGCTTATTAAAATTTTTTTAGGATTTTTTCAGATACAAAAAAAATATTATACTTTTGTTGAATAATTTAAAATAAAATTAAAGTTCAATCTAATTAAAAAAAACAAAAAAAGTTATGAAGAAATTTTTATTTACAGCAGTATTAATCTGCGGATTTGCATTAACAATGCAAGCACAAGAATTTAAACCATTTCGCGTAGATGCAGGTCTTGGTTATGGTTTACCTTTTACTGAAGGTCTTGATGGTGGAGTTCAATTTTATGTTGAACCAAAGTATGAAATCGTTGACCAAATAGCCGTTGGTCTTCGTTGGGAAGGTTCTTTGTTCGCAGGAACAAACGTTGATGGTAGTAGTGCAGATGTTAAATTAAGCTCTGCTTATTTGCTTACAGGCGATTATTACATCAGCAACAACAAATTCCGTCCTTTTGTTGGTCTTGGATTAGGAGTGTATAGCATTGCAGGTGCAAGTGCAAGTGTTTCTGTTGGGAATGAAGGTATAACTGTTGATGACAAAGCAAAAAATAATTTTGGCGCTTTACTTCGTGCCGGTTTTGATGTATCTCACTTCCGTTTTGCTGTTTCTTACAACTATGGTGGTAAAGTAGGTAATGAAACGTATCATTTCTTAGGAGTAACCATTGGTTTCTATCTTGGTGGTGGCAAAAACTAAGACTATTTCAATCTGATTTAAAGAAAAAAATTATGAGGCAGGATTTGTTCCTGCCTTATTTTTTATTGCTGTATTATAGAATTGCATAAAGAAAAAACTTTTTGTTATCCGTTCAGACGAAGTTCTACCTCGTTTGCGCTATCATTGTAGGTTTTACCTACATTTATTCCGGTGTTTTTTACATTGCTCGCGCCGTATTTTTAATCGGTGCGCCTTGCTGTTTTACGCACGGATACAAATCCGCACGAGCGGGATATTTTTATAAATATATTTTAAAAACTTTGTGCCCTTTGTGCCTTTGTGGGATATTAAATTTATGTACAAAAAAATATCTTATAATTTTCCGTCAAAACCGAAAGGTGGCGGTAGTTCATTGTTTTTGTTTTGCGAGCCGCCCATGCTTTTCAAAAGCCCGCGCATAAATTTTTCTTGTGCGCTGTAATACAAAAATAATTTTTTCGGCGATAATATTGTTTCAAATATGCTTTGATATTCAGTCATTAAATTGAACTCTTTTTTTTGAAGTTCAAACAGTTGCTTGTTTATTTGTTTGGCTTCGGCATCGGTAATTGTGTTTTTTCTTTTTTCAAAATCCGATAAAAGGTTTTTGCGCTCGTGTCCTATTTTGCGAAATTTTTCGTCGAGTTGGCTTTGCACGGGAAAAAATACTTTGGCTTCTTCGTCGGTAAGATTCATTTCTTTTGTAAAATATTCCCGCTTTTTTGCATCAAGTTTTTCGCGCATCTCTTTGCGATTGTTGATGTTATCTTTTTTCTGAAATGTGGTATCTTGGCAATATGCGAGCAGATATGAATTTTCATCGCTGTTTTTTTCAAAGCAATTCATAATTTTCGTAAAAGATGAATCGGATATAATGCTAACATTTTGTGCTGTTGCCTTTTGCATGCAAAAAATGATGATTGATATAATTATTATTTTTTTCATGGTGATTTTATTTTTTTTCAATATTTAAGGTATATATTCGTCTTCTATAAATGTCATCGAAATGTAATGTTCATCAACGAGATAACTTATTATTTCATCTTCCATTTCGTCGCTCATTTCGTTTTCGTGCAAAACGGGCATTATTTCTTCATCTGTTGTTTGCGAAATATAGTTTACCGACTCGGTTTTTTCGGTGGAAACAACAGTAAGTATTGCTTTTGAAATGCCTACCAGCAACAAAAATCCCGCAGCAAAACTCAACATCGGTTTTGCTGATTTCCACAGCGATATTTTTTCAACTTTTTTGCCTGTGCATTTTTGCATAATTTGCTCTGGCAAAGTGTCAAAATATCCGTTGGGAACGCTGAAAGGTGTATTTTTCAGTTTATCGGGTAATTTTATGTGTGTTTCATCGTTCATAATATTTGTTTGATTAACTTAATGCAAAAAGGTTTAAATATTATTAATATTATTTTTAATTTTCTCAACTGCGATATGATATGATGCTTTAAGCGCGCCTACCGAAGTATCAAGCACTTCGGCGATTTCTTCATATTTCATTTCATCAAAATATTTCATGTTAAAAACCAATCGTTGTTTTGGCGGCAGACTTTCAAGTATTTGCTGAAATTTTATTTGCGCATCGTCGCCGTTGAAGTATATATCTTGTTTGAGCGTGTCGCGCAAATTGGTTTCTACATCTTGCAGCGAAACGGTTGTGTACGATTTTTGTTTTTTCAAAAATGCAAGTACTTCGTTTGTGGCAATTCGGTAAATCCATGTATATAAGTTAGATTCGCCTCTGAATTTGCCTAACGAATTCCAAATTTTGATAAACGATTCCTGTACCAAATCATCGGCATCGTCGTGATTAAGCGTCATTTTTCGGATATGCCAATACACGCGCTCCTGATATTTAAGCACAATCTGATTGAAAGCAAAGTTTTTGCTGTCGTCGTTTTTGAACATTTCAAGCAGTTGCTTGTCGTCTATTTCGTTGTGCATAAATACTGTTTGTTATCAAAAATATATTATTTTCTGCTTATTGCTTTTTTTGCCGCATCAACAATGTAAGGATGTGTAAGTTGATATTCGGCAAGCAGTTCCATTGGTTTTCCGCTTTGTCCGAATTTATCATCAACAGCCACAATTTCCATTGGCGTTTTGGTATTTGTAATCAACACCTGCGCAATGCTTTCGCCTAAACCGCCGTTGCGAAAATGCTCTTCGGCGCTTACAACTGCTCCCGTTTTTAATGCCGATTCGATAATTGCTTTTGCATCAAGCGGTTTTATTGTGTGAATATTTATAACTTCGGCAGAAATTCCCTGTTGTTTCAGTTCGTTGCAGGCAAGCAATGCTTCCCAAACCAAATGTCCTGTTGCAAAAATAGTAACATCTGTTCCATCAACAAGTTTTTGCGCTTTGCCTATTTCAAGAGCGTCGGTTTCGGATGTAAAATTCGGCACTGACGGACGTCCGTAACGAATATAAACGGGTCCTGTATATTTTGCCGCTGCAATTGTCGCCGCTTTCGTTTGATTGTAATCGCAGGGACAAAGCACAACCATATTCGGCAATGCTTTCATCAAAGCAAAATCTTCCATTATCTGATGCGTTGCGCCATCTTCGCCGAGCGTAAGTCCTGCGTGCGAGCCGCATATTTTCACGTTTGTGTTTGAATATGCAACCGACTGACGAATTTGGTCGTACACTCTGCCTGTTGCGAACACGGCAAAACTTCCTGCAAAAGGAATTTTTCCGCTCAACGCCAATCCGGCAGCGACATTTATCATATTTGCTTCGGCAATTCCCGTGTTAATAAATCTATCGGGAAATTCTGCTGCAAAAGCATCTGTTTTCACCGAGCCGTTGAGGTCGGCAGTAAGCGCAACAACGTTTAGATTGTTTCGTCCGGCTTCGAGCAATCCTGTGCCAAAGCCTGCGCGTGTTTCTTTGTTTCCTGTGTTTGTATAATTCATTGTTTTTTTGTTTATTATTGTTTATATTTATTTTTTCTGCTTTCAATTCTTGCTTTTGTCATTCGTTCTCGCAAGCCGCCATTTTCCAAAAATTCCTTTTCTAATTTTTGTATTTGTTTTGCCAGCAAGTAAGTTGTGATTTTTATTAAACAAATCATACTATTAGCGCAAATTTCGGGATTTTCATTTTCTATTGCCTTAATATATGTCTGATAGGTTGCATTTGGCGTTTTGTTTAATTCTCGAAAGCGCACTACCAAACGGTGTTCTTTCTCCCAAATCGGCAGTTTTCTTGTGCGAAGAAAATCCTCATAGTCAATCAGTAGTTCTTCGAGCGAGGCTCTTGCCACATTGGTAAGTTTGATTTCTGTTTCTTTTGAAGTAGCAGAAGCCATGCTCGCTTCCGCAATGTTTTGTTTGCCACTGCGAGCAGCCTGCACCATTTGGTCGATAGTACGGTCTGGTTTTCTGTAAAAGCGTTT
>JAITPP010000203.1 GCA_031289385.1 Prevotellaceae bacterium
CCCGTTATAGGGCTTAACGACTCTGGCGGCGCACGTATTCAGGAAGGTATAAACGCACTTGCCGGTTATGCCGAAATTTTTCAACGTAATATTTTAGCATCGGGCGTAATTCCTCAAATATCGGGAATTTTTGGACCTTGTGCCGGCGGAGCGGTTTATTCTCCTGCACTTACCGATTTTACAATAATGACAAAAGGAACAAGTTATATGTTTCTTACAGGACCAAAAGTTGTGAAAACAGTTACAGGCGAAGATGTTACACAAGAACAACTTGGCGGAGCAAGCATACACACAACAAAATCGGGCGTTGCACATTTTGCCGTTGATAACGAAGAAGAAGGTATTGAACTTATCAAAAAACTTTTAGGATTTCTTCCACAAAACAATATGGAAGAAACACCTGCACTATCATGCGAAGATGCTATCGACCGATTGGAAGATTCTCTTAACGAGATAATTCCCGATAATCCGAACAAACCGTATGATATGTACGAAGTTATAGCAGCAATAGTTGATAATGGCGAATTTCTTGATATACAAAAAAACTTTGCAGCAAATATAATTACAGGATTTGCACGTTTCAACGGCGTTTCGGTAGGAATTGTAGCAAATCAGCCAAAAGTTTTGGCAGGAGTTCTTGATATTAACGCCTCGCGTAAAGCAGCGCGTTTTGTGCGTTTTTGCGATGCCTTCAATATTCCTATCGTTACTCTTGTTGATGTTCCGGGATTTTTACCGGGAACAGGACAAGAATACGGCGCAGTTATTCTTCACGGCGCAAAACTGCTTTACGCTTACGGAGAGGCAACAGTTCCCAAAATTACGGTTACACTGCGTAAATCATACGGCGGTGCTTATTGTGTAATGAGTTCAAAACATTTGCGCGGCGATATTAACTACGCATGGCCTACGGCAGAAATTGCAGTTATGGGACCTTCGGGAGCAATAGAAGTACTATTCAGCAAAGAAGTTAAAGAAGCCGAAAACCCGAAAGCACTGTCGGCACAAAAAGAAGACGAATACCGCAAAGCATTCGCCAACCCCTACAATGCAGCACGCTACGGATATATCGACGATGTTATTGAGCCGCGAAATACACGTTTTCGTATAATTCGCGCACTCAAACAACTTGCTACGAAGAAACTCACGAATCCTCCAAAAAAACACGATAATTTACCATTGTAATTTATATGAAAATGAAAAGATTAAGAAAAGGATTTATATTATTTGCAATAACATTTATATCGTTTACATCTTATGCTCAAAATACATTTGATTTAAAAATAAACGAAATACTTTCGAACAATACCGAAAGCATAATAGATGATTATGGGCATCACAGCACATGGTTTGAAATATACAATCCAAAATACGGAACTATTGATATTGGAGGCTGTTACGTAACCGATGATGTAAATAATCCTAAAAAATACAGAATCCCGCAAGGAATTAACTCAACAAAAATACAATCACAACAGTATTTATTGATTTGGGCAGATAGTATTGATTATCATGGACCTCTTTATACAAATTTTAAATTAAATCCAGATGGAGGTTACATAGCACTTTACAGTAACGATGGAAAAACATTGATAGACCAAGTTAAATATCCAAAACTTGAAGAAAACACAAGTTACGCAAAAAACAGAAACAATGAATGGGAAACTACGAAACGTGTAACTCCTTCATTACAAAATACTCCATTTGATGGAAAAAGTAAATCAGAAGAACTTCTCAAAGACGATGAACACGGAGCAGTAATATCGGCAACAGCAATAGTCGTTGTTTTTAGCGTATTGATATTATTATTCTTCTGTTTCAAACGACTTGCAAAATTTCATTTAAAAACAAGCAAGAAAAAAGCAGCAGAAGCACAAGGAATTGATATTGATAAAGTAGAATATGCAGGCGAAGAAACAGGCGATATTTATGCAGCAATAGCATTAGCATTGCGATTGTATCAGGATGATATTCACGATTTTGAAGACATGGTTGTAACAATCGAACGCGAAGATAAAATATATTCGCCATGGAATTCAAAACTGCAATCGTTACGTGAAACACCAATAGTTAAAAAAAATAAATAAAATAAAATTTGTATAAACAATGAAAGAATTTAAAATGAAAATAAACGGCAGCGAGTATATTGTAAATATAGCAAGCGTAGAAGATACTCATGCCGAAGTAGAAGTAAACGGAACTGTGTATTCTGTTGAAATTGACAAACCAATGCGTCAGCCGGTTGTTCGTCAGATTGTAACAACAAAAGTTGCAACACCGCCAACATCATCCGCTCCTGCAACAAAAGTAACACCTGCGGCTACCGCAAGCAGTGGCTCAAACATTATTAAATCACCGCTTCCGGGCGTAATAATTGATGTTTGCGTAAAAGTAGGCGATGCTGTAAAAACAGGACAAAAACTTTTTGTACTCGAAGCAATGAAAATGGAAAACAGCATTAATGCCGAAAACGACGGAAAAGTTGTTGAGGTTAAAGTAAATAAAGGCGATTCTGTACTCGAAGGAGCTGACTTAATAGTAATAGGTTGATTATGGAAGAATTTTTTAGTTTTTTATCAAAAAACCTAAGCAGTTTTTGGGGCTATACCGGCATTGCAACAGCAACCGCAGGACATATAATTATGATTCTGGTTGGGCTGGCATTTATCTATATGGCTATAAAAAAACATTGGGAGCCAATGTTGTTGCTTCCTATAGGTTTTGGAATAATTATAGGAAATATTCCTCACCTTGAATCACTCAAAATAGGCGTTTATGAAGAGGGTTCGGTGTTAAATATTTTATATCACGGTGTACGAAACGGCTGGTATCCGCCGCTAATATTTTTAGGCATTGGCGCAATGACTGATTTTTCGGCTCTTATATCAAATCCGAAATTATTGCTTATTGGCGCGGCAGCACAAGTTGGTATTTTTGCAGCATATACAACAGCATTGTATTTAGGTTTCGACCCGAATCAAGCCGGAGCAATTGGTATTATAGGCGGAGCAGACGGACCTACGGCAATATTTCTGTCATCGCGGCTTGCGCCCGATATGATGGGAGCGATTGCCATTGCGGCATATTCGTACATGGCGTTAGTGCCTGTAATTCAGCCGCCAATTATGAGATTGTTTACAAACAATAAAGAACGGTTGATAAGAATGAAACCCCCGCGCGTAGTTTCATCTAACGAAAAAATATTATTCCCGATAGTCGGATTTCTGCTCACGGCATTTATAGTGCCTTCAGGCTTGCCTTTGCTGGGAATGTTGTTTTTCGGTAATTTGCTTAAAGAAAGCGGAGTTACACGCCGTTTGGCAGAAACCGCCAGAGGAGCAATTATCGACATTTGTACAATATTAATCGGCTTAACCGTAGGAGCATCAACGCAAGCAACAAACTTTTTGAATTGGGGCTCGTTAAAGATATTTGGTTTGGGCGCAGGTTCATTTGTTGTAGCAACAATGGCAGGAGTGTTGTTTGTAAAATTATTTAATTTATTTTTGAAAGAAGGAAATAAAATAAATCCACTTATAGGCAATGCAGGCGTATCGGCAGTTCCCGATTCAGCCAGAGTATCAGAAGATGTAGGCAAAGAATACGACCCTAAAAATCATCTTTTAATGCACGCAATGGGACCAAATGTTGCAGGCGTTATAGGAAGTGCGGTAGCAGCAGGCGTATTATTAGGATTTTTATCGTAATTGTAAATTTACTAATCGAAAAAACACACAGATTAGTTTTATACCCTGCAAATTTACTATTGTGAATTTGCAGGGTATTTAGTGGAATTATGTTTTGTTGATTTGAAAAAAGCACGCAGATAAAATCAATTACGAATTACGATTTTTTTGTTTCGTTGTTGATTTGTTTTTTGTTGATTTGAAATAGTACGCAGATAAAATCAATTACGAATTACGATTTTTTTTGTTTCGTTGTTGATTTGTTTTTTGTTGATTTGTAAAAAGCACGTAGATAAAATCAATTACGAATTACGATTTTTTTTGTTTCGTTGTTGATTTGTTTTTTGTTGATTTGTAAAAAGCACGTAGATAAAATCAATTACGAATTACGAGGTTTTTTGTTTCGTTGTTGATT
>JAITPP010000252.1 GCA_031289385.1 Prevotellaceae bacterium
GAACGAACATTTGCAAAAATAAACCTTTAATTTTTTACACCCCACCCTAAAGGGGAGTTTTGGCAGTGCGGAAAGTTTGGCAGTGCAGCAAAGTCCCCTTCAGGGGATTTAGGGGCAAAAAAATAAAAATTAATAACCTATTGAATTGAAAATTACAAACTTTGTAGAATAAAAAACCTTTGCGCCCTTTGCAAAAAAAAATAAAAAAATAACCACAAAGTTCACAAAGAGCACAAAAAAATCTTTATAACTTGACAAACTTTATAAACTTTTTAACTATTCTCACCCGACTTATGACTTACAACTTTCAACGCCAACGGTTCTATTTTTATTTCGATGCGGGTTTTTGCAGGCACTGATTCGCCGTCATAATGAGCGCAATCGTTTTCGGAAACTTCTAAAACGGCGTGTTTGCATTTATAAATTTTAACGTATTTCGATTTATGTATGTTTTTCATAAACAGCCGCATTCCCATAATCGGACACGAAAACCAAGGAAAACTTCGTATAAGCACCACGTCGATAATGCCATCGCGCAAATCAGCCAGAGGCGAAATGTAGGCGTTGTTGCCAAATTGTTTGGCATTGGCAAAAGTTATATCGAATGCTTTGGCGCTTATTGTTTCGTCGCCGATAGTTAATTTACATCGCACAGGTTTCATTTTTATGTAAGCATTTAGCCCCGAAATCAAATATGAAAAAAAGCCGCGCTTGCCCGATTCTGCAAAGACTTTACTAACGGCGGCATCAAAACCAACTCCCGCCGTACAAAAATACGGATGCTCGTTGAAATAGCAAACATCAATATCCGAAATTTTGGCTTCGGTTAATAATTGTAAGGCTTTGTTCGCTTTAAGCGGAATGTGCAGTTCGCGAGCCAAGCCGTTTCCAGAGCCGCAGGGAATAATTGCCAACGCCGTTTTGGTGTGAATCAACGCACAGGCAATTTCGTTTATTGTGCCATCGCCGCCAACGGCAACCACAATATCAAAATTGCGTTCGACATATTTTTTTGCATTTTCAAAAGCATCGCCGGCGCATTTGGTAAAATATATTTCAACCGTATTTTTAGCAAACCAATCAGCCGTTTTGATTTGATTTACAATATTATTTTTATTTTTCGAGCCGGAAATCGGATTGATAATAAATGCTATTAATTTATTTTCCATAACAATCATGCAACAATTTTTTGCAAAAATAGTGTTTTTATCTTTTTTTCGGTAAATTTTCTCGATAATTTTATTATACATACAGTCAAATTTCCGCTTTTCGGCTAAATTTTAACACTTCTTTACAAAAAATTTGTCCCATAACTTACATTATGTTAAGTTTTAAATATGTGTATATCAAAAAGATGATTGTTTTTTGAAGATGAAAAATTTTTTCATTGAAATTTGTAATATTGTGAATTTTAATTATTTTTGTACCATGAAACTTAACATAATGTAAGTTATGGGACAAAAAAACAATTTAACAATGAATAAAATAAAAAAAGTTAATAGAATTAACAAATAATGTAACAAAATTAAACAAAAATGTTAAACTATCAAATAAAAAAGGGACATGCCTATGGTATAAACAAGTAAAAAAGCAACATCTTTCTTGGCTAAGTGCTAAGATAAAACTTTTAATCAAAGCCATTTCTGGCTTAAAAACAAAATTATTTATTAAAATTAATTATTAAATTAAAATTTCAAAAAAACTATGATGAAAAATTTAATTTTATCAGAAACGTTAAAAAAAGTAGCAATATCATTACTGCTTTTCATTGGACTTTCTGTATCGTCCTTTGCTCAAACAAAGACAATAACAGGAACTGTGGTTGACGAAAAAGGAGAAGCTCAACCCTATGTTTCCGTTTTTGTGCAAGGAACAAAAATCGGTGCTTATACCGATACAAAAGGAAATTACACATTAAACAATGTGCCCGACAAAGCTGTATTAACAGTTTCAAGCATTGGTTATGTAACACAAACTATTACTGTTGGCGAACGCAGCATTATTAACATTACGTTAGCCGAAGAAGCCTCAACACTCGAAGAAGCAGTTGTTACGGCAGAGTTTGGATTGAAACGTGTTGCTCGTTCTGTAGGTTCGAGTGTACAAAATATCAAAGCAGAAGAAATTATCGAATCGGGACGAGATAATTTTATTACTGCATTGCAAAGTCGTGTTGCCGGTATTTCTGTAACATCTTCAGCCGGGCTTCCCGGTTCTTCTACAAATATTGTACTTCGTAGTGTTACATCAATTTCCGGTAGTAATCAACCGCTATATGTAATTGATGGTGTACCTATGAACAACTCAACTTTTGACCCAACCGGATTTGCCGGCGATGAAACCTTAGCAAGTCGCTATTTGGACTATGCTACGCAAGGTAATGACTTTAATCCCGATGATATTGAAAGTATGAGTATATTGAAAGGAGCAGCGGCAGCGGCTCTTTATGGTTCGGATGCTTCGAATGGAGCAATTGTTATTACAACAAAAAAAGGGAATAAAGGAAAAGGGAAAGTAACTTACTCATATTCTAACCGTTTTGATAAAGCCTATGGTTATCCCGAAATTCAAACTTCGCGTACTAATGGTGGATATGGTGCAACTTGGAATTATTACATAAACCATTTTGGCGGAAAAGTTCCTACGGATATGAAATTATATGATAATTTTGCTGCATTGCTTCAAACAGGGCATACATCTATTCACAGTTTTTCTATTGACGGCGGAACAGATAAAATTACAATACGTGGCTCGGGAAAATTAACCAACCAAACAGGGGTTGTAAAAACAACAGAATACAATAAATTAAACCTGTCTATTGCAGGTAAGGCTGAAGTTACCACATGGATGACGATGGAAGCATCTATGTCTTATGCGGAAACAGACAATACTAAGGTACAGAGAGGAACTAATGGTCCCATGTATAGAACGTTGGTTTGGCCAAATATGGATGATATGAGTAAATGGTTAAATGATGATGGTATGCATCAACAACTCCCCGAACACTATTATGACGAGGATCTTTCTAATCCTCTATTCCTGATACATAAGAATAAATTTTATGATGAAAATAAAAGTTTTACCGCTTCATTCTCATTAAGAATTGTTCCTATTGAAAATTGGTATATTATAGCAAAAGCAGGTTGGAACGCTAATTTTTACGATTACGAAACATCTGTTCATCCATACGCAGTAGATTATCAAAATGGCACAGGGCATTATAATATTTTACATGGTATTTCAAGTTATCCCACGTTAACAATTTTAACGGGTTATAATTACAAAGCCGGTAATTTTGACTTTGGCGCACAATTCGGATATACACAAACAGAAAGAGCAACCAAAGAACTTTCTTCAAGTGGACACGATTATGCAATGCTTGACTTTATATCTTTACAAAATTGCGATCAAGATGACATTGATAGTAAAACTAATAATAGAAAAAAACGTAATCAAGGTTTATTTGGACAATTGGAAGCCTCTTACAAGGATATGGTATTTCTTACATTACGCGGACGTAACGACTGGTCGTCAACTCTGCCAAAACAAAACAGAAGTTATTTTTATCCCGCATTAGAACTTTCTTTTATTGCAACCGAACTTTCTTTTTTGAAAGAAAACCCTGTATTAAGTTATTTAAAACTAAGAGCATCTGTTGCTCAGGTAGGGAAAGATGCAGGTCCATTAGCAGTTGAACCCGCATTGCAAAATACAGGACTTTATGGCGGTGGTTTTCAATATGGATATACAGGACCAAATCCTTTACTAAAACCTGAAATGACAACAGAATATGAAGCAGGATTTGAAGCCCGTCTTTTTAATAATCGCTTGAATTTTGATTTTTCTGCCTTTACTCGCCGATGTGTTGATCAATACGTAACGGATTTCCGATTGAGTTATGCCACAGGATACGTTCTTAATAACATGAACGTTGGTACTTTTGATACTTGGGGTTGGGATTTCCATGTCGATGGCGATATTATAAAAAGTAAAAACTTCAATTGGAATTTTGCTTTAAACATGAGCAAAGCAAAATCTAAGGTTACCGAATTACCTGAAAATGTTCCTGAATATTATAATCCATATACAAATAATTCAGGAGGCATACGAAATGGTATTTCAGTAGGTAATCCTATTACTACGGTTACAGGGCATCCTATAGATCGTAATCAAAATGGAGATGTTATTATAAATCCGGGAAGCGGTATTCCTCGTGCATCCGATCTTTGGGTTGTGCTTGGCGATCGTGAACCTAAATTACGCTATAGTTTTCAAACCACGCTTCGTTACAAAGATTTTAAACTATCGGCTGCTTTTTCAGGAAGATGGAAAGCTACTGTTGTAAATCACACAAAACGTTTTATGATGCAAAGAGGATTGAGTACAGAAGCAATGGAACTATATGATGGAAAGACAGTTGTATTTAAGGGCGTTATATTTGATGATTATACATATACAGACAATCCTACAATAAATACTATTGCTGTTGACTTTGGTTTATATGCATCATCAACTTATGTGGGAACAGACGAAGACTGGGTTGAAACAGGTGTAAATTATCTGCGTATGGACGAAATCAGATTAACGTATAATGTTCCTCGCAAATGGTTGCAAAAAGTATTTAAAGGCGTTGTTTCGGCAGCAAGTATATATGTTGCCGGTAATGATGTATTGACTATTACAAATTATTCGGGACTTGATGCCGTAGGTAATACCGCATCGGCAGCCTTAGGTGGTACTGGTGGTGTTGGTTTTGACTCATTTAGTGTACCAAGCCCACGCGCTATTAGTTTTGGTGTTAGTTTAACTTTCTAAAATTATTTTAAAATGAAAAAAATATTAATATTATTATTAACGAGTTTTCTTGTATTTCTAAATACAAGTTGCGATTCATATCTTGATGTGAACAAAAATGTTGATGCTCCCGATTATGTAGAAGCCTATCTGTATCTTGCGGGCATTCAGCAATCTTACAACGGAATTTATTATGATATCAGGGCTATTGGTCCTTTGACTCAGATGATGGGAACATCAGGTTATACAACTTTTGCAAGTCATTTTTACACAAAAGCAAGCGATGCAGCAGGAGAAGTATGGCGTAATGTTTATTGGCAACAAGGAATTAATCTTGAAAATATGATTAATCAATCGATGGCGGCTGAAAACTGGACAATGGTAGGTATGGGGTATGCAATGAAAGCATTCAGTTGGGATATGCTGACAAAGGAATATGGAGACCTTCCATGCAAACAGGCATTTATAGCGGGGTTATTGTCGCACGATTATGATTATCAAAATGAGATTTACCCTATTGTGAGAAGTTGGGCTTATAAAGCACTTGAGTATCTGTCGAAAGAAGATAAAACAAATTATTATTCTCGACTTACCGATAATGATTACATTTACGGAGGAGATGTAGAAAAATGGAAAAAATTTGTTTATGCAACCCTTGCACGTAATTATATTTCATTATCCAATAAAACCGATTTTGTAAGCGGAGGCTTTGCCGATTCGGTAATATACTGTGTGCAACATTCATTTGAATCAACAGCAGATGATGCTACGGTTAGAGTTGCTCCCGACAGTGAAACAAACAGTTCTTATACAAACTTTTGGGGTGTATTGAGAGGAAACTTGTCGCGTACATATTTTCAACATGACTATGCCGTACAAATTATGACAGGAACTGTTCCTCTGTATAATGAAGGAACAGGTGTTAAAACTCCAAATTACAGTAATCAGAATATTCTGGGCGTTTATCCTTACGAATTAAATCCAAATCAGATTCTTGCCGATACTGTTGTGTCTGTACCCGGGCATTTTGACCCTCGTACTGCATTATTGTTTGGCTGGGTATCACCAAAATATTCCAGTTTTACAATAACAGATACAATTCAAATAATAAATGATTTGGGTATGCCTGATCTTCGTGATACTGTAAGACTGCCATATACACAAGCATTTCCTAACGAAGTATCTTATATACGTAATTTTGTAAGTAAGAGATTCTATGGAGGTACTTTTACAAGTTATTCAGGTCCTATCGGTTCAGCGCCAAGTTTCTATGGAAGAGCTGCAACAGCCAACACAACAGATGATGGTGTAGGACGCTGGTTGTATAGAGTAGGCGCGCCTTATATTTTAATGACTTTTGCAGAATTAAAAATGTGTGCTGCCGAAGCATTCTGGAAAAAAGGCGATAAAGTCAATGCTCTTCAAATGTTAAAAGATGGTGTAACTGCCCATATGGATTTTTGTCAAAAATATATTTACCCTGCATCTGTTGGCGGTGACAAAATTACTGCCACCGCATTCCGAACCTTGGCAAACGAATATCTTGCAGGTCCCTATGTTAATGGATTAACGGCAAACGATCTTACTTTGAGCCATATTATGATGCAAAAATGGGTTACCCTTTATCCATGGGGCGCTCACGAAGCATGGGTTGATATGCGTAAATATCATTATGATATAAAATATAACGGAGATTATCCCAAAAAAGGAAATGGTTGGGAAAGAAATGAATTGGATCAAAAATGGGATACAGATCAGGCAAAAGTTTATAAAGGATTTTACCTGCAACCATCATTAGTCCGCAAAACTGCGTTTAATATAGAAAACGATGGCGCTCCGTGTTACCGTATTCGCCCGCGTTATAATTCGGAATATATGTGGAATTTACCAAGCCTTAGGACACTTAAACCCATAGCGGGAGATGCTTTTGATTATCACTGTTCTATACCTTGGTTTGCTTATCCGAGTTCGGGTGAAGTTCCATCTACTTTATAAATATTAAAAAAAATAATAATCATGAAAATATTAAAATATTTATCTATAATTTTTTTCACAGTATTTGTATTGTCCTGTGAAAAACACAAACTTGAGTATAATGCAGCACCTGTTGATGACTCTCAAGTGCTGTTGCAATTGAATTATGTTGTACCTGCTACAAGTATTGCAGGAAATTATATAATCAGAGTTGATCTTAATAATAAACCTGTTTCGTATGCAAATCTTGTTCCTTTCGACTTATTTCCGAACAGTGTAGGTAGATTTGTTACTGTTAAAGAAGGTGATGTAAACATTAAATTGTATAAAACCGTATCGGGAGCTCAGGAATTGGTTTACGATAGAAATGTAAATTTACCGGGAGGCAAAAGATATAACGTTTTTGTATATCAATTTGATAAAGATCCTATTGTAATAGATAATGGATACCCTTATGTACAAGAACCTTATCCTATCCGCGATAGCGTTTGTTATTTTAAATTTTACAATTTTTATCACGATGCCGATGGCATTACACCGCTTTGCAAACAGGGAGAAAAGCTACAATTACAGTATGTCTATTATACAACAACAGATTGTGATGCGGGATGGACAGTTTATGCGGGAACTACCGATACCTTTAATCTTGGCGAGCCTATTGCATTTGGCGAAACAACAGGATGGCATCCGGTTCGTATAAGACCAACACACAAGATGTCATACGGATGGAATCCTCTGCGAATATTTGTAAGATTAATAAAGGCTGACGGTACTAAAGTATGGCTTCCTTATTTGAACTCAGCCGGTGTACAAACTACATATACATGGAGCACAACTACACAGAGAGTTTTAGGACGCCGCTATAATCTTATATTATGCGGACGATTCGGCGGTAGTGGTGGTTATTCAAATCAAATATGGAATTTTAAAGAATTTAATAGTTTGTAAAAAATAAAAAAAATGATAAAACTATTTGGTTTTACATTATGTGTTAAAAAAAGAGGATAATATCCCTCTCTCTGTTCGGCGCAGGAGTTTGCAAAGCGTTGAAAATGGAAACAAGCCTTTTGCTTACCATTAAAAAGCAAAAACCCGCGCCGAATAACAGAGTTTTAGAAAAAATTATTATTTTAAAATGAAATGCTTATTAATAAAAAATAAATAAATTATAAAAGATGATAAGAAAATCCCGACAGGGTTTATCTCTCGGTAGAAGTGATAAATACCACAGGACTGCCAC
>JAITPP010000299.1 GCA_031289385.1 Prevotellaceae bacterium
GATAAAAACGATACGATCATCAATTTGGGAAAAGATTTGGCTCTGACAGGCGGGCGTTCCGTGCCTTTCCAAAAGAGCGACATTATCTATTTTCACAATCTTACCGCGCCGTCGGGCAACATCGGAGCATATCATAACCTGACCGGAAAAAAGATTGAGAAAAAAATCCAAACGTTTATCGAGCAGGGCGAATACATCATTCACACCGGCGATAATCTGGTGGGCAACAGCGATGAAGAGGAAGCCGACGCCGAACAAATCATCGTGCTTTTAGACCGCTTGCCGAACCGTATCAAGAAAATACTTTTTGTGGTAACGATTTACGACGGCATAAAACGCGGGCAACATTTCGGGAACATCGAAAATGCGTATATCAGAGCCATCGACGGCGCGGGTAACGAAATGGTGAAGTTTTCGTTTACGCAAGACCCCGCATTCGACGACATGCACACCATGTGTTTCGGCGAATTGTTTTGCGAAGACGGAAAATGGTACTTGCAAACCAACATTCAAATGTTTACCAGCGACCAATTTGTGGATATTATCAAACGACATGCTTTTGGGCAAGTTACCGAATAAGGCACTTGTCGGAACTGTGATTTTAATGTGATTGGAATGATAATATGATTAATAGGTTAAAAAAATGAATCATAAAAATAAAAAAATGTTATAATAGAATTATTAGGACGTTAAATAATGAATGAAAATAATAAATGGATAAAAAAAACCTTAAAAAATAGAAATATAGCATTGATAGGATTTGCAGATTTATCTGAGATTGATTCAAATTTATGTTACGGGTTTAAATATGGTATTTCTATCGCTATTTCTTTGAAAATAATTCCAAGTATAACAAATGAACCTTCTAAAGAATATTATGATGAATACGAAAGAGTAAGTAAAGAACTAAAAGATATAAGCAATTTTCTCGCTAATAAAATCAAAGAACATGGATTTAACGCCTATTCTCTTGCTGGTCAAAGGGAAAATGAAGAATTTAGAACACAACTACCATTTAAAACACTGGCAACAAGAGCAGGTCTTGGCTGGATTGGAAAATCAGCGACCTTGATTACAAAACAATTTGGGAATGCAATAAGATTAAATGGGGTTTTAACGGATATGCCATTAGAAACGGGAATCCCTATTAATTCATCCTTTTGCGGAGACTGTGTAGAATGTGTTAAAAATTGTCCCGGAAAAGCGATTGCAGGTAATTTATGGAGTTTACAAATGGACAGGGATAGTATAGTAAATGCTTATGAATGTAAAAAGGTTTTAATTGAAAGAGGTAAAATATTGAATGTTACAAAAGGAAGTTGTGGTATATGTTTAGCAGTCTGTCCATATACAAAGGAATATATCAGAAAATATTTAGGATAATTTATAAGAAAAATTATAGAAACGGGCAAAACTTAGCCTAACAGGGCAGTTAAATTAATGTAATAAATTTCAAATCAACAGAAAACATAATTATTAATTCGTAATTGACTTACATTCTCCGTTTTCCCCTGCTCGCGCCAATATTATAATCGGTAATCGGAATTAAAATGAATAAAAACATAAATATATTTGATGAACCGTTTAATGGATTGGATGTTGAAAGCACACAAATTTTGAAATTAATCATAACAAAAATGAAAAAATCCGAAAAAACAATAATCTTAACTTCACATATTATTGAAGTATTGCCCGATATTTGCGATTATATTTTTCATATCGACAATGGCGAAATAAAAAACAAATATTCAATATCCGATTTTGACAAAATGAAACAACAAATTTACCTAACAATCGAAAACAATGTTAATGATTTAATAAATAAAGCAATACAATAATTAACCACTAACAACTAACCACTAATCACTAATCACTAACCATTAACCATTATTAACGATTATATTAATTAATTTTTATAAGTTTGCGCCGAAATTTTAAAATTATAAATAAAAAGGATAATATTATGAATAAAGAAATCAAATTAGTTGGAATTTGCGGCAGTTTACGTCGCGATTCGTATAACATGAAATTATTAAAAACAGTAGCAAAACTATTACCTGATAATGTGAAAATGAATATATTGAGCTTTGACACGCTGCCAATATACAACGAAGATTTGGAAACGCCCGATAAGCTGCCCCAAGCGGTTACTGACTTTGTAGCCGAACTGAAAAACGCCGATGGTTTTGTGATAGTATCGCCCGAATATAATTATGCCATTCCGGGCGGATTGAAAAATGCTCTCGATTGGGCTTCGCGCAGCAAAGATTATCCATTGTCGGGCAAGCCTGTATCTATTATGGGCGCAACAATAGGCATGTTGGGCACGGCGCGTATGCAAACGCAAATGCAAAGTTTTTGTATTATGATGAATATGCAACCTATTGCAAAACCCGATATTTTAATCAGCGTAGCACATACAAAGTTCGACGCAAACGGCAATTTTATTGATGAACAAGGAAAAGAATTTATATTGAAAAATCTGAAAAACCTTTTAGAATTAATAATTAAGAAGTTATAAATCAATTACGAATTACGAATACTAAATACGGAATTACCGAATACTAAATACGGAATTACTGAATACTGAATACTAAATACTAAATACGGAATTACAGAATACTAATTACGGAATACAACTTTTTTTACTACATTTGCAAAAATTTTAAAATTAAAACATAAAAACTATGATATTAGTTGCCGATAGCGGTTCTACCAAAACAAGCTGGTGTGTGATTGACGCACACGGAGATTTCGTTTATCTCGAAACAAGCGGATTAAACCCTTGTCTTCAATCGGAAGATGTAATTTTAGATGAATTACAAGCAAATCTTTGTCCGAAAATAAACGGCGAAATACAACACATTTTTTATTACGGAACAGGCGTAACTGCCGAAAAACAAAGCGTAATGAAAGAAATACTGAAAAAAACATTTCTGTCGGCAACGACAGTCGAAGCCTATTCCGATTTGCTCGGCAGTGCGCGAAGTGTTTGCGGAAACAATGCTGGAATTGCCTGTATTCTCGGCACAGGCTCAAATTCATGTTTGTTCGATGGAAATAATATTATTGATGCGGTAAACTGCGGCGGATACATTCTTGGCGACGAAGGTAGCGGGGCAGTGCTTGGACGTAATCTTCTCAACGCCTTTCTGAAACGCGATTTGTCGGATAAAATTCACGCCGATTTGGTAAACAATTATAATCTGTCGTATGGATATATAGTTGAAAAAGTGTATAAAACACCAATGCCAAACACATGGATGGCAAGTTTTACAAAATATCTTAACGAAAATCAAAACGAGCCGTGTATCCGCAAAATTATTGTTGAAAGCCTTGATGCCTTTTTTGCAAAAAATGTTGAAAAATATGCCGATTATAAGAACTATCAAGTACATTTTATAGGTTCGATAGCATATCATTTTAAACCTTTGCTTGAAGAAATCGCCAAACGTCGCGAAATCAAAATAGGCAATATCATTCAAGCACCAATAACCGAATTGGCAAATTATCATAAAAAACATTAGGATATTGATAAAAAAATTTAATATTAACAGATAAATGCAAAAAGTTACAGAACAACAGTCGTATTACGATAATCTCGAACAAATGAGCACACACGATTTGCTCGTGAATATCAACAACGAAGACAAACACGTTCCGCTTGCAGTGGAAAAGTGTATCCCCGAAATTGAAAAATTGGTAGATGGAATTGTTGAGCGCATACATCGCGGCGGACGCTTATTTTACATAGGCGCAGGCACAAGCGGGCGGCTTGGAATTCTCGACGCATCCGAAATTCCTCCTACCTACGGTGCGCCTTTTGAATTAATTATCGGACTTATAGCGGGAGGCGATACCGCAATTCGCCGTGCGGTAGAGTCAGCCGAAGATAAACTTGACGGCGCATGGCAAGATATGTTACAATATAATCCTACCGCCGATGATGTTCTGGTAGGAATAGCAGCATCGGGAACAACGCCCTACGTAATTGGAGGATTGCGCGATGCCCGTAATCACGGAATGTTAACGGCAAGCATCACTTGCAATCCCGATTCGCCCGTAGCCGCCGAAGCCGAAATAAAAATTGAAGTTATTGTAGGTCCCGAATTTGTTACAGGCAGCACGCGAATGAAATCGGGAACAGCACAAAAACTCGTACTTAACATGATTTCAACAACAACAATGGTGCGGCTCGGAAAAGTAAAAGGTAACAAAATGTTTGATATGCAACTTTCAAACAAAAAACTTGTTGACAGAGGCAGCCGAATGATTGCCGAAGAAACAGGCTTATCGTACGAAGAGGCAAAAAACATGCTGTTGAAACACGGCTCTGTGCGCTCTGCCGTAAATGCGTTTATTCGAGAAAATAGAAAAGATAAAAGAGAGGAATTTAGTCGAAAACTAAAAAAATAAATATTCAATATTAATGAACGAACTTCCGTCGATATTACTAAATGCTGCCGTAGATGAGTTTGCCAAACTTCCGGGCGTAGGCAGAAAAACGGCTTTGCGTTTAGTTTTGCATTTGGTGAAACAGCCGGTTGAAAATGTCGAAAAATTCGGAAATGCTTTTATACGACTTCGAAACGACATAAAACATTGCAAAATATGTAATAATCTTTCAGATAACGATATTTGCGAAATTTGCTCGAATCAGCATCGAAATAAAAGCATAATTTGCGTTGTAGAGAATATTCGCGATGTTTTGTCGATAGAGAGAACTCAGCAATTCAACGGATTGTATCATGTTTTGGGAGGCATAATTTCGCCAATGGACGGAATTGCGCCAAGCGATTTAAATGTAGATATGCTTGTGCAACGAATTAAAAATGAAAACATAAAAGAAATTTTGCTTGCCCTTAATACAACAATGGAAGGCGAAACCACATGCTATTATATTCATAAAAAAATATGTATGCTCAATGTTGAAATAACAACGCTTGCACGCGGCGTAAGTTTTGGCGACGAACTTGAATATACCGACGAACTGACTTTGGGAAAATCTATACTTAACCGACAACCTTTTATTAAATAATGTAGGAATTTAGGAATTAAGAAATGTAGAAATTAAGAAATGTAGGAATGTAGAAATTAAGAAATGTAGGAATTAAGAATGACTAAATACCAAATACTAACGACTAAATACCAATTAATATAGCAAATTAACAAATAATAGAAACAAAATATCAATAAAAAATAACAAATTATTAAAATTAATAATTAATAACTAACAATTAAGAAGGATAAAATACAAATGATTAAATACTGAATATAAAATGCTAAAATACATGATACTAAATACTAACGACTAAATACTGAATACTGAAACAATTAATAATGAATAATTAACAACGACTAACGACTAAATACTAAATACTAAAACAATTAATAATGAATAATTAACAACGACTAAATACTGAATACAATTAATAATGAATAATTAACAACGACTAAATACTGAATACTGAAACAATTAATAATGAATAA
>JAITPP010000016.1 GCA_031289385.1 Prevotellaceae bacterium
ATTGATTTTCAGTCAATAAACACATATATTGATTTTGTAAATATAATGACTTATGACATGGACGAAGCGCCAAAACATCATTCTGCAATGTATCGTTCCGAACTTACAGGCGATATGTCGTGCGAGGAATCTGTTAATGCGCATCTCGCCGCAGGAATTTCGGCGTCAAAATTAGTTATGGGAATTCCGTTTTACGGACGAGCGCGCGGAGAACTCGGACGTTCGGCAAATTATGGAAAAATCGTAACTCTTGAAGGCTATACTCAAATGTGGGACGATATTGCAAAATGTCCTTATCTTGTTGATAGCACGGGAAACATAGTTTGCTCATACGAAAATCCGAAATCAATAGAAATAAAATGCCGCTATGTTATTGAAAACGAACTTCGTGGAATTATGTACTGGGAATATTCGGGCGATGACGAAAATGGCACTTTACGCAAAAGCGTTTATGAAGGAGTATTTGGGCGTTAGTCGTTGGTATTTAGTCGTTAATATTTAGTCATTGGTATTTAGTCGTTAGTATTTAGTCATTGGTATTTAGTCGTTAGTATTTAGTCGTTAGTATTTAGTCGTTAGTTAGAGAAAATCTTATTGATATTTTTTTAGCACACAGATTACACAGATAAAACGGATTTTCACAGATAAAAACAAATAAAAAAAATTGCGAACTTTCAAAAAAACAAATAAATAATCAAATATTTTTACCAAATACCAACGACTAAATACTTGATACTAAATACTAACGACTAAATACCAACGACTAAATACTTGACACCAACAACCAGCATTTAAAAAAATCAGGATATGATTTTGATACACATTCGGCATTTTCTATTGTTATACATCCGTTGCTGTTTATTGATGCCGCTGCTAACGCCATTGCAATTCGATGATCGTTGTGGGAATTAACTGTTGCGTGGTTGATGTTGCTGCCAAAAATATACATTTCATCATCGTTCAATTCTATTTTTATGTTTAGTTTGGCAAATTCTTGTTGTAAAATTTTTGCTCTGTCGCTTTCTTTATTTTTCAATCGCAGTGCGCCTTTGATAATACTTTGTCCGTCGCAATTTGCGGCTAAGGCTACAATCGCAGCAAACAAATCGGGACAATCGTTCGCATCAAAATTGAAAGCCCGAAGTTGATTTCGTTTCACCGTTATTTTATCATTTTCGATATTAACATCTGCTCCGCAAAGTCGCAGTACATCAAGCATTGCAACGTCTGCCTGTTTTGATTTTATATTTAAATTTTCCACTGTAATTTCGCCGCCGATTGCCGCCGCTGCAAATAAACACGAAACGCCACTCCAATCGCCTTCGATATTGATTGTGCAGGCTTTGTATTTTTGGTTTCCGTCAATAAAAAATCTTTTATAATTTTCGTTGATTATTTTTATTCCGAATTTTTCTAAAACGCTTATAGTTAAATCAATATACGGCTTACTTTTTAGATTTTCAACATCAACAACAGAGTTATTTTTGCAAAGCGGCAAAGCGGTTAATAAGCCCGAAAGTGTTTGCGAGCCTGTACTTCCATCAATTTTTATGTTTCCGCCTTTTATTTTTCCTTTTATTTTTGCAGGCAAATATTTTTTATCATCGCAGTTCAAACCTAATAAATTCAAGGCTTGCAGCAAATCGTTGATGTTTCTTTTTAATAGCGATTTTTCACCCGAAATTTCAAATTCATCTGAAAATAAACTGACAATAGGAGTAAAAATGCGTGCGCACAAAGCCGATTCGCCGCAATGCAGATTTGTTATTTTATTTATTTTTTTATTTGATATTTGAATTTCATTTTTGTTTATTTCGATTTCTGCGCCAAGCAATTTTGCTATATTTATTGCGGCTTCGGTATCGTTGCAGTTGGTAAAATTTTTTATTGTTGTTTTCTCCGTACATAACACCGCAGCCGCGATGGCGCGTATCATCATGCTTTTTGACGATGGCGCACAAACACGTCCTTGTATTTTACACGGCATTAATTTTATTTGCATAATTCAAATATTTAATGTTTTACGCATTGCATCTACATTTGGTTGTTGCCGTGTAAAAATTTTATACGCAGCAACACCTTGATGCAATAACCAAAATCGCCCATCAATACATTTACAACCTTTTAATTGTGCTTTTTGCAGCAAGCGTGATTGTTGAAGCGCAGCATCAAAAATAATTTGTTGCGAATTTAAATATTCATCATTAATCATACAAATATCAGGTGGTAAAGTGTTTATTATTAATTTTTTATTTGATATATTATCGTTCATTGCATCGATATTTATTATTTTGCAATTTATTATTTCTGCAATTTTTTTTGCTTTATCAATAGTTCGGTTTGTTATGGTAATATTTGCGCCGAGCGTGTGCAACGCAAAAGCGGCAGCCATAGCCGCGCCTCCTGCGCCGATTATCAAACATTCTTTATTTTTAATATCAATATTAAAATCATTTAATGTTTGCAAAACTCCCAGATAATCTGTGTTGTATGCTTTAAGTTTATTGTTATCGTGCAAAATAATTACATTTGTTGCTCCTATAATTTTTGCCGTTTCATCTATTTCATCAACAACCGATAATGCTTCGATTTTTATAGGTATGGTAACGTTTACGCCCGATAACATTTTATTTCGCAACAAATTTTCTACAACATTTACATCCGCAGTTTCGATTAACGAATATTCAAAATCGAAATTATTGTATGCAGCCCTGAATAAATCAGGGCTTTTGCTGTGCAAAATGGGCTTTCCTACAAGAGCAAATTTTTTCATTGTTGTAATATTTTTTTAATTTCATCCATTGTCATTTGTCCATCGGCAGATTTTTGCTCTCGCTTGTAAGCCGCATAAATAAAGGGAGAGCCGAGTTTAAAACTTTCTATTCGCGAGTGTTTTCCCAATTCGCCCATAGCAAACGCAATAAGATTTTTTTCTTTTTCGTACAGCGAAAGAATTTGCAAATTATCTTCCGTTTTTTGTGCTGTTGTTACTATTTTTATGAAATCGGGATTATACGTTTTTGCTTGTTCTTCAATGTTTTTCAGCGTTGCGATATCTGGCGTTTCATTAAAATTATGATACGAAATAATTATTTTACATTTGTTTGAGTGAGCAATATCAATAAGTTTTTCGCGATAATTTTTATCCGATTCGAGTTCAATATCCATATAAGTTGCTTTGTTTTCTGCGGCAATTGTAAGTATTTTCAGCCGTTGGCAGTCGTTGTATATTCCTTTGCGGCAGGTTGCGATTACGGGAATTTTGAATTGTAAAAGTTTGGATATTTCTTCTGTTTTGGGTTGTATTTTATCAAAACGCAGTTCTGCCATCTCGCATTTTTCAAGTATTTCAACGCATTTTTCAATATTTTGCTCTATGATGCTGATACAAATCATAATTATTTGAAAATTGAAATTAAGTTTTTGAAATCATCAATTTTTATGCGCATTTTGGTTGCTGTTCCTATTGATTTTATTAGCACAAAATTTATTTCATTATTATTTTTTTTCTTGTCGTTAATAAGAGTTTTAAATAATATTTTACTGTCAATATTTGTGCTGAAAGGCAAGCCCAATGCGGTAAGCAGATTTTTTATGCGAACAACATCATTGTGCGATATTAAACCTAAATGTTGCGAAATTTTTGCAGAAAACATCATTCCTGCACTCACCGCAAAGCCGTGCGAAATATCAGAATTTCGTTCAATTGCATGCGCAAGCGTGTGTCCAAAATTCAACATTCGGCGTTCGCCCGTTTCAAATTCATCGCGTTGTATAATATCGGCTTTGTGCTGTATGGATTTTACAATTAATTTCTGCAAAATTTTTTCATCTCTACTTAAAATTTCAGCGGCATTATGTTCTATAAAATCAAACATTTCAGCATCTTTTATCAACGCAATTTTTACAATTTCGCTAAGCCCGCCGATAAATTCATTTTCGGGAAGATTTGCAAGCATTTTTGTATCGCAAATTACAAATTCGGGCTGATTGAAAGTTCCAATCATATTTTTAAAACCGTCAAAATTAACGCCGTTTTTTCCGCCAATCGAAGCATCAACCTGCGATAGCAACGATGCCGAAACAAATGCAAATTTTACGCCGCGCATATAAACCGATGCCGCAAATCCTGCAATATCGCAAGTAATTCCCCCGCCAACGCCAACAATAAATGTTGCTCTGTCGGCACGTAAATTTATTAGCTGACTGATAATATTTTCAACCGTTTCGAGCGATTTGTTTTTTTCGGATGCCTGTATTTTTATACATTCATAATTTTCAAAAAAATCGGGATACAAATCAAAAATATTTTCATCAATTATTACAACAATTTTTTGCGATGGCAAATAGTTGTGAAGTTTAGTAAAATCTTCGCCTACAAATATTTTAGAATGATTGCCTGTTGCCGTTTTTACTTCGATAGTTTGCATATTTTTCGCTTAAATTATCTGCAAAGTTAAATATTTTGTTTATCATTTTCCATAAAATTACTTATCTTTGTGAATTAATCAAGTATAAATTTGAAATCGAAATATGAAAATAACTTTTTTTAAAATACCTAAACATCGTGTTTTTGAATACAAGCCACGATATTATGATGCTAATAAAGAAGAACTTGACGAGCGTGTTCGCAAAATTGAAGAAAGTTTAAATTCAGATAAGGAATATACATTTAAACGCGAAAATATCAATTTCAAAAAGGCTTATCTGAAAGACAAAAAGCGCACCGATGTTAAATTACCAAATAAACGTCTTTTTGTTTATGTTGCAATTTTGCTGTTTGTGGTTGCTGCTTTTGTTGCTATACGCAACTTTGCATATCTTATAAATCCCGAAAATTATACGAGAAATTCGAAAATAGAAAACGCAAATGCTGCGGAAAAATACGATTGGAGTCCCGATACTCAGTTTGTTATTGTTGATGAAGACGAAGATATTGATACAACCGAAAATGCAAATATTGATACAATCAAAAACACAAGCGAACAATGATAAAAGTTTTACCCGATAGCGTTGCAAATCAAATAGCGGCGGGCGAAGTTATACAGCGTCCCGCTTCGGTAATAAAAGAATTGATAGAAAATGCCGTTGATGCAGGAAGCACAGCCATCAACGTAATTATAAAAGATTCGGGACGAACATTAATTCAGATAATCGACAACGGCTCGGGAATGAGCGACACAGACGCGCGGTTATCGTTTGAACGGCACGCTACATCAAAAATATCTTCGGCTGATGATTTATTGAGCTTATACACTTTCGGTTTTCGCGGCGAGGCGTTAGCATCAATCGCATCAATCGCCGAAGTTGAACTGAAAACACGACGCCACGAAGACGAAACGGGAACTCAAATTTGCATAAGCGCATCTACTCTTGTAAGTCAGGAAACAATAAGTTGCGCGGCAGGCTCGTCGTTTTCGGTGCGCAATTTGTTTTTTAATGTTCCTGCACGCCGCAAATTTTTGAAATCGGAAAACGCTGAATTGAAACATATAATGAACGAATTTCAACGTGTTGCTCTTTGTAATCCGCATATTGAATTTACGCTTACATCCAACGGAACAACAATTTATAATCTTCCGAAAGGTAATATCCGACAACGAATTTCAGGAATTTTCGGGAAAAATGCAAGCGCAAATATCATTGCCGTACAGGTAGATACAAGCATTGTAAAAATTGAAGGCTACATAAGCAAACCCGAACAAACGCGCAAAACGGCAAGCGAACAGTTTTTCTTTGCAAACAACCGATTTTTCAAAAGCGCGTATTTTCAGAAAGCCGTTATGAATGCTTACGTACAACTGATTCAATACGGCAGTTATCCGTCGTTTTTTTTATATCTGACGGTGAATCCCGAAAATCTTGACGTAAATATTCATCCTACAAAAGTTGAAGTAAAATTTAGCGAAGAACAAACAATATGGCAAGTGCTTAACGCCGCTGTACGCGAAACTTTGGGGAAATTTGCCATTGCTCCGAAAATTGATTTTGATATTGACAACAGAATAGATATTCCGGTGATTATGCCCGACACAAAAATGGTTGCCCCGAAACTTGATGTTGATGAAACATTTAACCCGTTTGAAAACGAGAAAAAAACAAACACATTCAAACAGGAAAAAATTGATAAAGACTGGCAAAAAATGTACGAAGGAACGGATATTTCGGAAAATCAAAAAAACGATGATGATGCACCTAAACTGTTTAATTCGTTGCAACATTTATCGGAAAAATTTATACAAATAAAAGACAGTTATATCGCAACAAATTCAAGATCGGGGCTAATGATAATAGATCAAAAACGCGCACATCAACGAATTTTGTTCGAGCAGTTTTTAAACGATTTTGAATCGACAAGCGAGTGTATTCAGCAGGAAATTTTTCCAAAAACAATAGAACTCAGCGCAATGGATTTTATAACAATTTCAGAACGAATTGACGATTTGTATAAAATAGGTTTTGATATACGAATTTTTGGAAAAAATACGGTAGTAGTTAACGGATTGCCAGCAAACACAGGAAATGATGAAGTAGAAAATATAGTTCATGCAATAATCGACGACTTGAAAGACGAAACATCAAACATCGAAAAAAAGAGCAAAGAACGAATTGCAGCTGCATTGGCAAAAGCATCTGCCATAGGAAACAAAACATTAAACGCCGCCGAGATGAATAATTTTGTGGGAAAATTGCTGTCGTGCAATCAACCGAATATTTGTCCCGAAGGCAAACCAACATTGACAATAATAACTTTTGACGAAATAAAAACAAAATTTTTTAAATAAAATGAGTTATAATACAAATACAATTTTCGACAAATCAACACCTGTTGTAACAAACATAATAATTATAAACGTGTTGATGCTTATAGCAAGCAAGGCTTTTAATCTTTACAGTTTTGCGTTATTTTATCCTTCATCTCCGTTTTTTCAGCCTTACCAATTTATCACACACATGTTCATGCACGGCGGAATTTTTCATTTGGTTTTCAATATGTACGCACTGTGGATGTTTGGCAAAATACTTGAAAAAACTTGGGGCTCGCAACGATTTTTTTTATATTATTTCGTTACGGGATTGGGTGCGGCGGCTCTTTATACGCTTGTAAATTATTTTCAATTAAGTTCAATACAATCGCATATCAATCCTGAAATACTTGAAAGTATGAAATCGTTACTTAGTCAAGAACTAAGATATTCATCAACCGACTTTTATATCAATCAATGGTACGATTTGATAAATGTTTATGTTGTAGGCGCAAGCGGAGCGGTGTTTGGCGTTTTGCTCGGTTTCGGAATGTTGTTTCCCAACACCGTGCTGCAATTACTTTTTCCGCCCGTGAGGCTTAAAGTAAAATATTTTGTAATGATTTACGGAGCTATAGAATTATATTTGGCAATAAACAATCCGGTAGGCGGCGGAATTGCGCACACGGCTCATTTGGGAGGAATGATTTTCGGATTTATACTGATAAAAATATGGGGTAAAAAACGAAATGTGTTTTACTAAATAATATTTGAATGAAATATGTAGCAAAAATATTTTTACTTATTCTTAAAGTAGTGGCAATTTTACTTGCCGTGATGTTGCTGATGTCAATAGCAGCGTGCTATATAAGCCCTGTGCGATATTGGATTTTTCAATTATTCGGATTGTTTTTTCCTGCTATTTTTATTTCCAATATTATTGCCATCATTATATTGCGAATAATGAAAAGTAAAATTGCATATTTAAATTTCGCAATATTTATAATATCAATTCTGTTTTTAGGCAGATTTTTTCAATTATCGGGCAGCAAATCCGACAACGAAAACGACATAAAAATAATAAGTTATAATGTACACGATTTTAAAAATATCGACAGCCGCAAAGCAACATACAACGAAATTTCAGATTTTTTACTTGCCGAAAATGCCGATATTATTTGTTTGCAAGAATGTGCTGTAAATAACGGCGTAATAAAATCAAACGAAACACTGCAAAAATTACATCAGGAATACAAGTATATTTATGGCGATTACGGAGGGCAAAAAATATTCAGCAAATATCCTTTCGAAAACAGTCAAAACTTTAATTTTGCAGGCACTCGCGTGGTTTTTACCGATATAAATATCAACGGAAAAATTGTGCGAACATATTCGTGCCATTTGCAATCAACAAGTTTCAATCCCGACGGCACACAACAACTTTTAACATCGCAAAATGCAAATTATACGAGAGAATTGAAACGTGTAGTTGTGAACTTGCGAAACGCCTTCAAAAAACGCGCAAAACAAGTTGAACTTATTGCACAAGACATCGCAAAATCGCCATATCCTACAATAGTTTGCGGCGATTTTAACGATACGCCAATGTCATACGCTTATCAGAAAATAAAAGGAAAAATGAAAGATACATTTATTGTTGCAGGCGGCGGAATCTCAAATACCTACAAAAAATTATTTTCGTTTTTACGAATAGATTATATATTTACCGATGAAAATATTGCAGCCGTAGAATACACGGTGGCAAAAAAAATTAAATATTCAGACCACTATCCCGTTATAGTTAAAATGCAGATAAAAAATGAAAAATGAAATAAAAAAAGCCGTTGAAATTCTTAAAAACGGCGGAATAATTTTATATCCCACCGACACCGTTTGGGGCATAGGCTGCGATGCTACAAACGCCGCCGCTGTTGAAAAAATTTACAAACTGAAACAGCGCAACGACAGCAAATCAATGCTTGTGCTTGTTGATAATGCCGACAGAATTTCGCGATATGTAAAACAAATTCCAAACATAGCGTCAGATTTGATTGAACTGACAACAACACCGCTAACAATAATTTATCCGCAAGCCGTAAATCTTGCGCCAAACCTTATTGCCGACGACAAAACTATCGGAATAAGAGTTGTAAATCACCAATTTTGCCAACAACTTATATTTGCCTTAAACCGCCCGATAGTATCAACATCGGCAAATATTTCGGGCGAAAAAGCACCGAAAAAATTTAATGACGTTTCGGATGAAATTCGTAATAATGTCGATTTTGTAGTGAAAAGTATTTTTGAAGGAAACGCCACAAACAAGCCATCGGCAATAATAAAATTAGGATTAAAAAACGAAGTTGAAGTAATACGAAAATAATAAAACAAAGAAATAAAAATGCACAAAATTCCAATACAAATTCGTTTTAGCGATATCGACAGACTTGGACACGTAAATAACTCAATATACAGTCAATATTTAGATGTTGCACGATTGGATTATCTGAACAAAACAATAAGAAAATTCATAAATTGGGACGAAAAAACACTTGTGCTTGTGCATATCGACAGCGATTTTTTGCAACCAACACTCATAACCGATAATATTTTTGTGATAACCCAAACCGCCCAAATAGGCAACCGAAGCATATCCATGAACCAACAAATAATCGACGATAAAGGCAACATAAAAATGAAATCGCACTGCATATTTTCAACGCTCGATGTGAAAAATAACGCCTCATTTCCCATTCCCGCCGAATGGAAAAGGGCTGTTGAAGAATTTGAAAATAGTCGTTAGTCGTTGGTATTCCGTACTCAGTATTCAGTATTTAGTATTCCGTAGTTCTGTATTCCGTAGTTCGTAATTCGTAATTCGTAATTGAAAAAGTCCGTAGGACTTAAACGTTGATAACCCCGTATGTAGCGCAGCGGAATGTGGGGATGAACGCACGCAACAAAAAAGTGCGGAGCACAAAAGCAAATTAGAATTGCAACCGTTCACCCGCACGACGTGTAGAATTGAGAATTGAAAATTGAAAATTGCCCCCCCCGCCCCCTAAAGGGAGAGTTTGGCAGTGCAGGAAAAGTCCCCTTTAGGGGATTTAGGGGCGAAAAAATTGAGAATTGAAAATTGAGAATTGAAAATGAAGAGTTAAGAATACGGAATACAGAATACGGAATACAGAATACGGAATACAGAATACGGAATACAGAATACGGAATACAGAATACGGAATACAGAATACGGAATACAGAATACAGAATACGGAATACAGA
>JAITPP010000024.1 GCA_031289385.1 Prevotellaceae bacterium
ATAGAAATGCCCCCAGCCCCTAAAGGGGAGTTTTGGGCAGTGCAGAAAGTTTAGGCAGTGCAGAAAAAGTCCCCTTCAGGGGATTTAGGGGCGAGAGGAATTGAAAATTGAAAATTGAAAATTACTGATTACGGAATTACAGAATACTGAATACAGAATTACGGAATACCAAATACTAAATACCAACGACTAAATACGGAATACTCTTTTTCTTTGTGTTCTTTGTGAAATACTTTGTGAACTTTGTGGTTAGTTCTTTTTATGTTTTTTTACCACAAAGCGCACAAAGTTTTTCACAAATAACACAAAAAATGAATAACTTACGGATAGAAATGCCCCCAGCCCCTAAAGGGGAGTTTTGGGCAGTGCAGAAAGTTTAGGCAGTGCAGAAAAAGTCCCCTTCAGGGGATTTAGGGGCGAGAGGAATTGAGAATTGAAAATTACTGAATACAGAATACAGAATACTGATTACAGAATACTGATTACAGAATACTGAATACTGAATACTGAATACAGAATTACGGAATACCAAATACTAAATACCAACGACTAAATACCAACCCCCTAATTACCAGAATTATATGTTTTTCGCATTTTAAAATGTTTATAAAAAGCGAATATATGTTATTAACTTATTTCATTTTCTTATTTTCGATGCTGAAAAAATCATTACTTTTGGGCTAAAATGAAATATATTTTTTAGACAAAAACAAAATCAACATATAATCAGTGATTTATTATAATGGGTAGTGATAAAATAAAAATTAAAGCAGCATTAATTTCAGTGTTTTACAAAGACGGACTGAATGAAATTATAGAACAACTAAATAAATTTAATGTAAAAATTTACTCGACGGGCGGAACTTATGAATTTATTAAAAGTTTAGGCGTTGAAGTTCAAACTGTCGAAAGTTTGACATCGTATCCATCAATTTTTGGCGGTAGAGTGAAAACATTGCACCCTAAAATTTTTGGCGGAATTTTGTTCAGACGCGATAATGCAACCGATGCGGAAGAGCAAATTCAATATGAAATTCCGAATATAGATTTGGTGATTGTAGATTTGTACCCGTTTGAAGAAACACTAAAACAAAATGCAAGCGAAGAGCAGCAAATAGAAAAAATTGATATTGGCGGAATTTCATTAATTCGCGCAGCAGCCAAAAATTTTAATGATGTTCTTGTTGTTTCATCACGAAATCAATACGGTTGTTTGAAAGAAATATTATCTGAAAATCAAGGAGAAACAACGCTCGAACAACGCAAATATTTTGCCGCCGAAGCATTTAATATATCATCGCATTACGATACCGAAATATTCAAATATTTTAATCAACAACAAAATAAAGATATTTTTATTGAAAATATAAATCAATCAATTCCACTTCGTTACGGCGAAAATCCACATCAAAAAGCAACATTTTTCGGCAATACTAATGAAATTTTTAACCAATTGCACGGAAAAGAAATATCATACAATAATCTTTTGGATATAGATTCGGCAATAAATTTAATAAGCGAATTTGCAGAGCCTACATTTGCAATTTTAAAACATAACAACGCTTGCGGATGCGCCTCGCGAAACGATATAACCGAAGCGTGGAAACTTGCTTTGCAAGCCGACACTGTTTCTGCTTTCGGCGGCGTACTTATTGCTAACCGAACTATTGACAAAACCTGCGCCGACGAAATAAATAAAATATTTTTTGAAGTAGTTATCGCACCCGATTTTACTGACGATGCCTTAGATATTCTGAAATCGAAAAAAAACAGAATAATTTTACAGCAAAAACAATTTGCTCCTCCACAAAAACAATTTAGAACAATACTTAATGGTGTTGTACAACAAGATAAAGACAACTGCGTAGGCGGAACAGGCGAAATAACATTTATGACAAACGCCAAACCCGACGAAGAACAAATGCGCGATTTAATTTTTGCAAACAAATTAGTTAAACATTCAAAATCGAATGCGATTGTACTTGCTAAAAATTGCATGATGTTGTCGAGCGGCATAGGGCAAACATCCAGAGTCGATTCGCTTAAACAGGCAATAGAAAAAGCAAATAACTTTGAACTGTCGCTTGATAAGGCTGTAATGGCATCGGATGCGTTTTTTCCGTTTGCCGATTGCGTACAAATAGCACACGAGGCGGGAGTTACGGCAATAATACAGCCGGGAGGTTCTGTTCGCGATAAAGATTCTGTTGATTATTGTAACCAACACGGAGTATCAATGATTTCAACAGGAATAAGACATTTCAGACATTAAAACTGAATAAAACATGAATAAAATTAAAATTATAATAATAAAAAAATATTAAGAAAATGGCATTTTCGTTACTTACACAGGAATTAGCAATGGATTTAGGTACAGCCAACACTCTTATTCTTCATAACGATAAGATTGTTGTAGATGAGCCATCGATAGTTGCGATTGATAAACAAACAAACAAATTGAAAGCGCTGGGACACGCAGCGCGACAAATGCAAGGACGCGAACACGAAGGCATAAAAGTTATTCGCCCTTTGCGCGACGGCGTAATAGCCGATTTTGACGCCGCCGAAATGATGATTCGCGGATTGATAAAAATGATAAACAACAAAAATCGCTGGTTGCAACCTACAATAAAAATAGTTATAGGAATACCATCGGGAAGCACCGAAGTAGAACGCAGAGCTGTTCGCGATTCTGCCGAAAATGCAGGCGGACGCGGCGTTTATCTTATCTTCGAGCCAATGGCGGCAGCCTTAGGAATAGGACTTGACGTGATGGCGCCCACAGGAAACATGGTTATTGATATTGGCGGCGGCACAAGCGAAATAGCAGTAATATCGCTTGGCGGTATTGTTTGCGGCGAAAGTATTCGCACCGCAGGCGATGTTTTCACTAACGACATAAAAGAATTTATGCGTCAGGAATACAGCGTGCGCATTGGCGAGCGTACAGCCGAAGATATTAAAATCGCCGTAGGCTCGGCACTTACCGAATTAGACAATCCTCCGGCTGATTATGTTGTCAGAGGACCTAATATCATAACAAATTTGCCGCTCGAAATTGCCGTATCATATCAAAAAATTGCTATGGCGCTTGATAAATCAATAGCGCGGCTTGAAACGGCAATTATAAACGTACTTGAAAAAATGCCGCCCGAATTGTATGCCGATGTGGTATCAAACGGAATTCATTTAACAGGCGGCGGAGCATTGCTGAAAGGATTGGATAAACGATTGAAACAGAAAATAAATATTCCGTTTATTGTTTCCGAAGACCCGCTTAGAGCCGTTGCACGCGGAACAGGTTTGGCATTAAAGAATATTGAAAAATTCCCGTTTTTAATGTAAGAAAATAAAAAAAATTACAGATGACGCCGATACTTCGTTTCTTGCTTCGTTATCAGAAAATAATTCTGTTTTTGGTATTGGAAGTTTTTGCATTTGTGTTGATATTAAACAATTCGAGTTATCAAAAAACACAATTTGCCGCTTTCGTTGATAATATCAAAGGTATTGTATATGACAAATATGCGGGAGTACGACAATATTTCACATTACAGGCAGAAAATGAAAAACTTATTGCCGAAAATCTTGAATTGCGCAACAAACTTAATCATTATGAAAGTTTTGATACTGTACGCAGCATTGTTGTAAAAGATATTGTTCGTCACACTGCTTACACTTGCAAAACTGCAAAAATTATAAGAAATTCGACAAATAAAATTCAAAATTTTATGATATTGAATATCGGCAGCAAACAAGGCGTGCGCCCCGAAATGGGAGTAATATCAAACGAAGGAAAAATGATAGGAATGATTGTAAAAACTTCGGCAAATTACTCTTCGGCAATATCAATATTAAATACAGGATTTACAAAATTCAGCGGCAAATTGAAACGCACAGGCGACTACGGAACAATTTCATGGAACGGTTTGAACATAAGTTCGGTACAACTTCACGATATTATTCAGCAAAGCGATGTAGTTGTTGGCGATACGGTTACAACAAATCAACATTCAGGCGTTTTTCCCGAAAATATTTTGATAGGAACGGTAGAAAAAATTAATGTAAAAGATGGCATTTTCTATGAAATAGATGTAAAACTGAGCCAAAATATGAAATTACTACAAAATGTATATGTAATTGAAAATCACAATAAAGAAGAAATAGAAGCACTGTTAAAAGATGAATGATTTTGTAAAATATTTGTTATGGGCTGTATGCTTGGTATTATTGCAGGAATTTCTGTTCAATAATATACAGTTCGTACACTTTTTGTCGCCGTATATTTATATTTTTTTAATTCTTATTTTGCCGTTTAATATGCACACGTCGCTAATTATGCTTGTAGCCTTCGTGCTCGGATTAAGCGTAGATATAATCTCGGCAGGCGTACTCGGCTCACACGCAGCCGCTTGCACCCTAATGGCATATTGCCGTAATATCATTACCAAAGTTACAATGCCACGAGGCGATTATGAAAATACATCAACAGCCACAGCCTTGCACATCAACCTTAGACAATTTATATTATACGCATTTTTACTTGTATTTCTACATCATTTTATATTGTTTTTTGTAGAAATATTTACGCTTAAAAACTTTATTTTTACGCTGATACAAATTATTGCAAGTTCGGCGATTTCAACTGTATTCATAATATTATTCAAACTTCTTTTCGGATATAAAAAAGATGTGCAATGAAAGTGATAGTTACAAAAAATAAAATAATTATGCTTGCTACATGTATTGTGGCAGTCGTTATTATTGCCAAATTATTTTATATACAGGTGTTAGACGATGAATACGAAATGATTGCAAAACGCAACGCGCTGTTTTATCAAACACAATATCCCGCACGAGGTTTGATATACGACAGAAATAATAATGTGTTGGTATCAAACCAAACAATGTACGATGTAGCAGTAATTCCGCGCGAAATAACCGATTTTGACACATTGGAACTTTGTAAAATATTAAATATCAGTAAAGATGTATTAACACAATCGCTTATCGACTTAAAAATAAAAAATAAAAACAAAGGCATAGCAAGTTATCAGCAAACGCCTATTGTAAAACACATTAGCGTAGAAGCATACACACGTTTTCAAGAAAAATCATTATATACATTTCCCGGATTTTATATCCGCGCATATACAGCCCGAAAATATACAATAAATTCGGCAGCCAACCTGCTCGGATACATAACCGAAGTTGATAAAAACGATATAAAAAACGATTCGTATTATCAACAAGGCGATTTTATAGGAAAAAACGGAATTGAAGCGCGGTATGAAAAAGAATTGCGCGGACGAAAAGGCGTAGCAATTTATACCCGCGACGTGCGCAACCAATTAAAAGACTCTTATAAAAACGGCGAAGAAGATTCGATGGCAGTAACAGGCTTGGATTTGATATGTACTATCGACTCGGCTTTGCAAAACTACGGCGAAAAACTTATGCAAAACAAAATAAACAAAGCAAACAACATAGCACCAAAAAAACAAAGAAACAAGA